>JAEDKB010000105.1 GCA_016296045.1 Oscillospiraceae bacterium | reverse complement strand
TCATGCAGTTCTTGACGCACCTTCGGTGCTATAAAAAGCTTTTCAAGCTTTTTATAAAGAACTAGTATGATATGATAATATTATATCACACTTCCACTCCCAACGCAACAAAATTTTTATTTTGTTGCGTTCGCGCATGCGCGAATAAAGCGCGACCGCCGCGCAGCCAAAACACGAGCAAATCTCGCCCTAAAGACCAAACCTGAACAAAACACAAAAAACGACCGCGGCAACAACACGGGCACTTCCCCATTCATACTGATTCCGGAAAAAATGTCATCCGGAAGCTCGTGTTTTGCGTTTACCGGCATTGTGCAAACACAAACCGTACATTTTTTATACGAAATCTGATGCATCTACGTTGTTGTAAAAAGTTATAAAAGGTTTGTGGTTTTTCTAATTCAGATGAGCAAGTTTCTCTCGATTGCTAACTTTATTCTTTTCATATACCCTTTACACTTTTTAAGATATGACGGCGTATCATGGTTTCCCACTTCTTCCCTTTTACGATTTTATCGTTTAATTTACACGACCGACGATCAAATAAAAGCAATATTTTATGAATCCGTAAAAAATCAATTTTTTTGCTGACATTTTTAAAACTTTTTGCTATAATAATGATTACTGAATAAACCGCAAAACTGTTTATTCGCACGGCAAAAGGTACGCAATTTCGCAAAAACATCCAAAATGAGCTGTTCTTGCGAAATTCATACTAGTTCTTAATAAAAACCAAAGGTTTTTATTAAGAATTAGTATCAGACATTGTTACAATGCGTATTTCCGCCGGAACGCTGAGGCGCTCCGGCGGAAGGTGCAAGTGTTTTGGGCAGTTTTGCCCGAGATCCTTGCACCTGAACAAAGTCAATTCGCCTTGAAATCCAAGGCTTTCAAGGCTTCCGGCTTTGTTCAGAATGCATTATAATAAAGACATCAATGAAATACTACTAAGGAGGGATTTTTTATGCGATTAAAAGACAAAGTTGCTATCGTGACCGGCGGCAGCCGTGGTATCGGCCGCGCTACCGTTGAGGCTTTTCTGCGTGAAGGCGCCAAGGTTATTCTAACCGCAAGCCGTAAGGAAAGCGCAGAAAAAGCAACAGCCCAGTTGAAAGAGGCATTTCCGGAAGCCGTTGTGGAGGGTATCTATCCCAATTTGAGCGATCTTGCCGAGGTGACGGAAGCTTTCCGCGCCGTCAAAGAGCGCTACGGCAGAATTGATATTCTCGTTAATAACGCCGGCGTTTCCGACAGCACCAAGTTCGACGCCTACACCGCCGAAACCTTTGACAAGGTCATGGATTTGAATGTTAAGGGCATATTTAACTGCTCCAAGGCAGCGGCGGACATTATGGCAGAAGCCGCCAGCGGCGTTATTCTCAACACCTCATCTATGGTCAGCGTTTACGGTCAGCCGAGCGGTGTCGCATATCCGACCTCGAAAGCCGCCGTTAATATGCTGACGCTTTCTCTGGGCAGAGAGCTCGGTCCGAAAGGCATCCGCGTCAATGCGGTCGCACCCGGCATTACGGAGACGGATATGATGAAAGCCGTTCCGAAGAGCGTGATTGATCCGCTGATCGCCCAGATTCCCCTGCGCCGTCTGGGTCAGCCGGAGGACATCGCCAACGCATTTGTATTCCTTGCGTCGGATGAGGCCTCCTATATTTCCGGTGTGGTGCTGCGTGTTGACGGACTCGCACGCTCCTGATGCTTGCCTGATACCCTAAAAGCTCACTGCGGGTTGATTCCCGCAGTGAGCATTTTTTCAACTGCAACTCAACCGGACATGGCGTTTTTTCCTTATCGCACCTCTTCCCTTTTTTCAGCTATTTACTTTTTGAAAATAACGCGATACAATGTGAGCGAGGTGATAAAAAATGAAAGAGAACAGAAACGCGGTACGGCGCATTGGTGTTTTAACCAGCGGAGGCGACGCTCCCGGCATGAACGCTGCTGTTCGTGCTGTGGTTCGCGCCGCGATTTTCCGTGGTATTGAGGTAATCGGAATTCGTCGCGGCTGGAATGGTTTAATCAACGGGGATTTTTCCCGTCTGGACGAAAAAAGTGTTGCACACATCATTAACCGCGGCGGCACCATTCTTTACACTGCAAGGAGCGAAGAGTTCCGCACGGAGGAAGGTCAGCAAAAAGCCGTGGCTACCTGTAAAATGTTGGGACTGCAGGGTATTGTTGCAATCGGCGGCGACGGCACCTTCCGCGGCGCACAGGCTTTATCCAAGCACGGCATCTGCGTAGTAGGAATTCCCGGTACCATTGATAACGACATTGCCTGCACCAATTATTGCATCGGCTTTGATACCGCTGCCAACACCGCGATTGAATGTATCGACAAGCTCCGTGATACGATGCAATCTCATGAGCGCTGCTCTGTTGTAGAGGTCATGGGCAGACACGCGGGTCATCTGGCCTTGTATGTAGGTCTGGCCGTAGGCGCAACCGCAGTTCTTGTACCGGAAAGCAACGAAAGCTTTGAAGAAGAGGTCATCGAGAAGATTCGCAATGCCCGTCTCAATGGCTTTACACATTATATGGTCGTTGTGGCCGAAGGCGCCGGCAGCGCTTTTGATGTTGCAAAACGGATCAAAGACGAAATTGCCATTGATCCGCGTGTGACCGTTTTAGGACATATTCAACGCGGCGGCACTCCCTCCGCACGAGATCGTGTGACAGCTACCCGTATGGGTTATCATGCTGTCGATATTTTAGCAAACGGCGGCACGAATAAAATCGTTTGTATTCGTAACGGCGTTATGTGCAGCGTGGATATTGATGTCGGTCTTTCCGAGCAAAAAGGAATCGATCAGGAAGAGTTTACGGTTTTAGAAGCAATGACCGGCATATAAATTCAAAAAACAAACCCCGTGCTTCCCTTTTCGGAAGTACGGGGGTGTTTTTGGATTAGACTCTCTCCTTGACCTTTGCAGCCTTGCCAAGACGAGAACGGAGGTAATACAGCTTTGCACGGCGAACCTTGCCGCGGCGAACCGTTTCAACCTTCACAATGTTCGGAGAATGCACGGGGAAAACCTTCTCACAGCCGACGCCGTAGCTCATACGACGAACGGTGATGGACTCTTCAATGCCGCCATGCTTGCGGGCAATGATTGTTCCCTCGAATGCCTGCACTCTTTCACGAGCGCCTTCCTTAATTCTTACATGAACACGAACCGTATCGCCGACATTCATTTCGGGCAGTTCGTCCTTCATGTACTGGCTGGTCAGAGCCTTCATCAGATCCATAATAATGTCCTCCTTGTTTATTAGGCGTTCATGTCGGTGTTGACTGCACCGCAGAGGATCACCCTTTTGCAGACTTGGTTATGTTAACACATACCGTTCGGAAAATCAAGTACTTTTTTCAAATATGTTGCATTTTTTGTACAGAAAATGAAAAGATTTGGTGTATTTTTAAAATGATCTATGGTATAATGGCAGGAGGAACATATTCTGGAGTAGAAAATGAAACGAAAAGAACAAAATAAACCGCATACAGTTAAATATCGTTCCATTCCGATCATGAATGCAGATCCCCGCGAAGGCCTAAGCGGACGGGAGGTTGTCCTTCGTCAGCAGAACGGCTTGCGAAATATTACCCCTGCATCCAACACCAAATCGGAAAAGCAAATAATTAAAGAAAATGTCTTTACCTTCTTTAATTTGATTTTTATCGTTCTTGCTGTTCTTCTCTTGATCGTTGGCTCTTTTAAAAACATGACGTTTCTGGTCGTAGCGATCGCCAATACCATGATCGGCATTTTTCAGGAGATTCGAGCAAAACGCACGGTTGACAAATTGACGCTTGTCGCAGCGGGAACCGTAAAAACAATTCGTGACGGTCAGATGGTCAAAATACGCACCGATCAGCTTGTCCGTGATGATATCGTTGAGTTTTCCGCAGGAAATCAGATCTGTGCGGATGCGATTGTTCGTGACGGACAGATGCAGGTCAACGAATCCCTGTTGACCGGTGAAGCGGATGCCATTATCAAAAGACCCGGTGACATATTAAAATCCGGCAGTTTTGTCATATCCGGACGCTGCAAAGCGCAGTTGACACACGTTGGTGCAGAAAGCTATGCCGCAAAGCTCGCGGCAGAAGCGAGCAGCAATGTAAAATCAACGCAGTCGGAAATGATGAAGTCTTTGACAAAGTTGATTACGGTTGTCGGTATTGCTCTGATTCCAATGGGTATTTTGCTTTTTATCCGGCAGATGCAAAGTCAGAGCTTTTCGGATTCCATTGTCGCGACCGTTTCTGCCCTGATCGGCATGATTCCGGAGGGGCTGTATCTGCTGACCAGTGTTGCCATTGCAGTCAGCAGTTTAAAGCTTGCAAAAAAACGTGTTCTTGTGCAGGATATGAACTGCATTGAAACATTAGCGCACGTTGATGTCCTCTGTGTGGATAAAACCGGCACAATCACAGAGCCAACCATGGAAGTGTCTGATGTTTTCCCCTTGGATACCGACCGCTTCTCCTATGAACAAATTGAAAAGATTCTTGCAGCGTTCTATTTCGGTGAAGAACCGGATAACGAAACCGCGAAAGCAATGACACAGCAGTTTGCGCTGCAATCGGACTGGTCTGCAAGAAAACGTATCCCCTTCTCCTCCTCTACCAAATGGTCTGCAGCGGATTTCGGAGAAAACGGTTCTTACATTATCGGCGCTCCCGAATTTGTTATGGGCGATCGCTATGATTCCATTCGCGGCAACGCTGAGCCATGGTCTGCCAAAGGATGCCGCGTTCTGCTGCTTGCCGCCTACTCAGCCAATCTCAGTCCATCGCTTGACAATCACTATATCACGCCGATTGCGTTGATCTTTCTCAACAACCGCATTCGTCCCGATGCGCCGGAAACCTTCCGATATTTTGCGGCACAGGGCGTTTCTGTCCGCGTCATCTCCGGCGATAACCCGATTACGGTTTCCGAAGTTGCAAATCGCGCCGGCATTTTAAATGCTGATAAATACATCGATGCTTCCGCCCTTGTATCTGAAAGGGATTTCCATGAGGCAGTCAAAAAATATACCGTATTCGGTCGTGTTACACCGGATCAAAAACGCCGCCTGGTTCGGGCTTTCCAAGCCAACGGCTATACGGTTGCCATGACCGGCGACGGCGTCAATGACGTTCTTGCGCTGAAGGATGCCGACTGCGGTATTGCAATGGCTTCCGGCAGTCAGGCAGCCTCGCAGGTTTCCCAAATCGTCCTTTTGGATTCTCAATTCAGCTCCATGCCCGGAATCGTGGCGGAGGGTCGGCGTGTCATCAATAACATTCAGCGCGCAGCGTCGTTGTTCCTTGTTAAAAATATTTTCTCTTTTGTGATGACGCTGCTGCTGATGTTTATTCATATGCCCTTCCCCATTCAGCCGATTCAGCTTTCACTCATCAGTTCATTGACCATCGGGCTTCCTTCTTTCTTTTTAGCGCTTGAACCGAATTATTCCCGCGTTAGCGGCAAATTTATGGTCAATGTCATTCGTCGCGCTATGCCTGGAGGTCTGACAAACATCATCCTGGTTTTGCTGAGCGGTTTCTTTGTTTCCCTCTTTAAGCTCCCGGAGTCGGATCTGAATACAATATCCGTTTGGATCATTGCGACCGTTGGATTTGTTACACTTTTCTATGTTTCAAAGCCATTTTCCAAGCTTCGCATCATTATTTTTGTCGTTGCGCTTGCGGCAATGCTTATAGCCGTTTTCGCATTCTCCGGCTTCTTTGAGATAGCGGCACTCAGCTCGCGCAGTATCTTGATCCTGGCGCTCTTGATGATCTGCTGTCCGTCGCTTTATCGATTCTTCCTCTTTATTTTTGATCGGCAAATGCGAAATCGTTCTTTGAAAAAATTGAAATGAAAAAGATCGGGCATCCGTTTTGGATGCCCGCAGCGTGTCGAAAAACTGTTTCGACACGCTGATAGACTGTTGAGAAAGGCTCCAAAGACAAGCAACTCACACTCGTCGGCGTACACAAG
>JAEDKB010000104.1 GCA_016296045.1 Oscillospiraceae bacterium | reverse complement strand
TTATTCCCTGCTGCTCGAAAAGAACCAAGGCAAGCCCGCCTTCGTTCTGCATGACGGCCCTCCCTTCTCCAACGGCGATATCCACATGGGCCATGCGCTGAACAAGACGCTGAAGGATTTCATCATCCGTTCCTATGCCATGCGCGGCTACTATACGCCCTATACACCCGGCTGGGATAATCACGGCATGCCGATTGAATCCGCGATCATCAAGAAAAACAAGCTCAATCACAAGACCATGCCCGTCACCGAGTTCCGCGATGCCTGCGAAAAATTTGCCGAGGACTTCATTCAGCGGCAGATGGCAGGGTTTCAGCGTCTGGGTGTCATGGGCGACTGGGCGCATCCCTACCGCACCATGGACAAGCATTTTGAGGCGGAGGAGGTCAAGGTCTTTGGCGAGATGTTCCGCAAGGGCTACATCTATAAGGGTCTGAAGCCCGTCTACTGGTGCCCGAAGGACGAAACCGCGCTTGCCGAGGCCGAGATCGAATATCAGGACGATCCCTGCACCACGGTCTATGTCAAATTCCCCATGCAGGATGATCTGGGCAAGCTTCCGCATCTGGATCACAGCAAGCTCAGCTTCGTCATCTGGACGACAACGATCTGGACGCTGCCCGGCAACATGGCCATCTGCCTGCATCCGCGTGAGAGCTACGCCGTCGTCAAGGCGGAAAACGGCGAAATGTACATCGTTGCCGAAGCGCTGGCGGAAAAGGTCATGCGCGTCGCCGGCATCGAAACCTATGAAATCGTCGAAACACATCCGGGCAGCTTCTTTGAAAATATGCTGGCAAAGCATCCCTTCCTGGACAAGACCTCCCGTTTGCTCAACGCCGAATATGTCACAATGGATTCCGGTACCGGCTGCGTCCATACCGCTCCGGGCTTCGGCGCCGATGACTACCAGACCTGCCGCCGCTACGGCATGGAGCTGATCGTTCCGGTCGATGACCGCGGCCGTCATACCGACTATGCCGGAAAGTACGCCGGCATGAAAACGGAAGAATCCAACCCCGTCATTCTGGCGGATATGAAGGCTTCCGGCGCGCTGCTCGCTTCTGAGGAGATCGTTCACAGCTATCCGCATTGCTGGCGCTGCAAGAGCCCGATCATCTTCCGCGCAACCCCGCAGTGGTTCTGCTCGGTCGAATCGTTCAAGGACGAGGCGATTGCCGCCTGCGACAACGTGCAATGGCTGCCCGCATGGGGCAAGGATCGCATGGTCTCCATGATCCGCGACCGTGCCGACTGGTGCATCTCCCGTCAGCGCCGCTGGGGTCTGCCGATCCCCGTGTTCTACTGCAAGGACTGCGGCAAACCCGTCTGCACGCCCGAGAGCATTGAGCATATTTCAAAGCTGTTCGGCGAGCACGGCTCGAACTACTGGTTTGCCCATGAGGCAAGCGAGCTGATCCCCGAAGGACTGACCTGCCCGCATTGCGGCGGAAAGACCTTTGAAAAGGAAACCGATACGCTGGACGGCTGGTTCGATTCCGGTTCAACCCATATCGCCTCTCTGCGCCGCGAGCATCCGGAGCTGTGGCCGTCTACGATGTATCTGGAGGGTGCCGATCAGTATCGCGGCTGGTTCCAGTCCAGCCTGCTGACGAGTGTCGGCGCGCTGGGACAGGGTGCCCCGTTTGCAAAGTGCCTGACCCACGGCTGGACGGTTGACGGCGAAGGCAAGGCCATGCACAAATCTCTGGGCAACGGCGTGGATCCGGCCGATCTGATCCGTGACTTCGGCGCGGATATCGTGCGTCTGTGGGCGGCATCGGCGGACTACCGTGCCGATGTGCGCTGCTCCAAGGAAATTTTCAAGCAGCTCTCCCAGAGCTATCTGAAATTCCGCAACACCGCCCGCTACTGCCTCGGCAATCTGGCGGAGTTTGACGCAAACGACTTAGTGAAGCCGGAGGATATGCCGGAGCTGGACCGCTGGGCGATCACAAAGCTCAACGATCTCATCCGCACCGCCTTCACCGCTTATGATAACTACGAATTCCATGTTCTGACCCACGCGATCAACGATTTCTGTGTCGTCGAGCTGTCGAATTTCTATCTGGACATTCTGAAGGACCGCCTCTACTGCGAAGCAAAGAACGGTCTGAAGCGCCGCAGCGCTCAAACCGCTCTGTTCCTGATTCTTGACGCAATGGCAAAAATGTTCGCGCCGATCCTGCCCTTCACCTGCGACGAGATCTGGCAGTCCATGCCGCACCGCGACGGCGATGATCCGCGCAACATCGTCCTCAACGAGATGGCAAAGCCCTATGATGCCTACGCTCTGAGCGCAGACGAAATGGCAAAATGGGATACCCTCATCGCCCTGAGAAGCGATGTCAACGGCGTTCTGGAAGCCGCCCGTGCCGAAAAACGCATCGGCAAGGCGCTCGAAGCCCATGTCGCGCTCTATGCCGAGGACGAAATCGCAAAGGCCGCTCTGGACAGCGTCCGTGCGCTGAATCTTGCGGAGCTGTTCATCGTCTCCGACGTACTGCTGGAAAGCGATGCGCCCAGCGCCGAAAATATCTGCGGCAGCGGCGAAAACTTCCCGAATCTGAAAATCGAGGTTCTTCCGGCTGCCGGCGAAAAATGTCCGCGCTGCTGGATGCACTCGACCAAGGCCAATGCCGAAGGTCTGTGCCCGCGCTGCGCCGCTGTCATTGCGGAGCTGGATCTCAGCGAGGAATGATTGTCCTGCTCACCGTTCTCGGTGTCCTGCTGCTTTTCTGCGGTGCCTATCGGATCGTCTGTCTGCGTCATCGGAAGCATAACCGCGCCGCAGACTTTGACGGATTCGTTTTCAGTCAGAACGCGCCGCCGTTTAACGCTCTGCGCTACGGATTTTTCCGCGCCTCGTATAACGGCTGCGGCGTTGCCGCCGCCGTGAACGCAAGCCGAATTCTGGGCATACCTGTCCATCCTGCGGATGTAATTAGCGATTTTGAGCGATTCGGAGCGGTTTTGTTCGGTTTGTTCGGCACCGCCTCGTTTGCCATAACGCACTATTTCCGCAAGCAGGGCTGCCGCGTCAAGATCACCTACAGACGCGCAGCGATGGAAAAAGCCGCCAAAGCCGCTCCGGTCAGCGTACTGTGGTACGTTCATAAACGCGGCGCGCATTTCATCACGCTGCAGCCGCAGGATGACGGCTTTCTGGCATACAACGCCGGTCGGCGTTCTGCCCCGCTGCAAATCGTCTCGCCGGAGGAATTTTTGGCAAAACGCGCCCTCCTCGCCCGGATGATTACGATTCTTGATTCATAAACCGTTCGAATGAAAAACACCCCCACGGGAAACCGAATTGTTTCCCATGGGGGTATTCTTGTTTACGATATACTGATTCTTGATTAGGATTATTTCATCAAGAATGATTCCCCTTACCTTTGCACTTACTCTTATATGTCATTCTGAGGAGCGTAGCGACGAAGAATCTTTCCTCCATCGAGACTGCGAAGATCCTTCGCTGCCGCTCAGGATGACACACTAAAAGCCTATACATAATGTAGGTAAGTTACAGTCTTTGTCATTCTGAGGAGCGTAGCGACGAAGAATCTTTCCTCCATCGAGACTGCGAAGATCCTTCGCTGCCGCTCAGGATGACACACTAAAAGCCTATACATAATGTAGGTAAGTTACAGTCTTTGTCATTCTGAGGAACAAAGTGACGAAGAATCTTTTTGCTGCCGACAGCGCATCATGCGCAGTACGCGGAATTGATTATCAAATGTTTGAATCAAGAACCAGTATGACATTCTTCTTTGATTTTCTTTTTTGCCAAAAGTCGTTCGATCCATTCGCCGGTCAGGCATCGGCGGAACACCCATGCCGTCAGCGGATTGCCGCAGATTGTAATGACCGCCGCCGTTGCAAGCAGCACCGTCGGAAGACTGTTCAGCACCACCGGCCGGCGATAGTAGCCGATATACTTGACAATAAAGCCGTGCAGCAGGAAAATGCCGAACGTATTTTTTCCAATGCCGGAAAGGATCGGAAGCTTTCGATTCAAAAGCGGCAGCAGCGCCGTCATCAAAAAGCCGATCCAGAGCAGCGCAAACAGCATCAAAAGGGCACGATCCCACATTCCGTAGTTTCCGCGTTCGTAGGAAAGCGATCCGTACATCGTGAAAACCGTCAGCTCCTCATGGAAATACAGATACGCGCAGCTTCCGAGCACTGCGGCGGTAAAGGCAGCTCCCACGGCGATGCGCACGGCGGGTTTTTTGTCTGACAGCGGAATTTTCTTGTGCTTTCCGCAATAAAACCCCAGCACGAAAAACGGCAGGAAAGAAACGATACGCGCACCGCTCAGCGCATAGCCGAGATAGGGGTCATTTCCGGAAAAAAGCGCGGCGATGACGGTGATGAGCAAAACGGCCGCTTTCTTCCACGGCCCTGAAACGTCGAGCAGCGGCAGAAGGAGATAAAAAACGATCGTCGCAAACAGATACCACATCAGCCAGTAGGGAAAGGAAAAAGAAATTGTCAGCTCCTCGCCGCCCAAAAAGCGGTAGGCAAACAGCAGATAGAGCACCTGAAACAGGAGATATGTATAGCCGAATTGCAGCGCGATTTTTTTCGGACGGAATTTTGCAAAATATCCGGTCAGAAACAGAAACGCCGGCATATGAAAGGAGTAAATCGTTCGGAGCAGAAGCTCGCTTCCCTCAAACGCTTCGCTGATTTCCAGAAAATGTCCGAGCACCACCAGAAAGATCAGGACAAATTTTAAATTGTCAAAGCCGCAAAGCCGTTCGCTTTTTTCTTTCATCGGCAGCCCCCCAAGTCCGTCCCGCAAAGCGCAAAGTGAAAAAGTGAAAAAATGAATACTCAGTCCAGCTCGAACGGAACAACATCCTTTACCGCACTTTTCCGATCGATGCGAACATCGCCGTTGTCAATGTCAAGCAATACATAACGGTCGTTGCCCATGCCCAGCTCCTTCATATAAGAAAGCTGGCGATGCCCATGGCGGCTCTGAATGCGTTCCACCAGATCGGCATGATCCTGCTCCTCCAGCGCATAGACCAGATCGATCGAAGCCTGATCCGCGGCAAGAATATCCGTAGAAGCAACGATGCCGATGTTCGGCGTGACGACCGGCATGGCGGAACAGCCCTCGCAGTCGCAGGAGACCGACATATTCCGCAGCACATTGACAAAGCAGATATGCTTTCCGAAATAATCGACGACGGCCTTTGTGGATTCCGTCATGCGCTCCATGAATTCCTCTTTTCCGATGTCCCACTGATCCTCGGAGCCGGGCGTGGTGTGGATCATGCCCTTGCCGATCCGCCCATCGGCGCAGCCAATGCCCAGATTTTTGTCAGAGCCGCCGAAACCGCCCTGAATATGTCCCTTAAAATGGGTAAGCGTGAGCATGGAGTCATAATTTACGATATGTCCGCCCATAGACATTTCGTCAAACCACTTGCCGTCCTTGACCGGAAGCATGACGGTGCCGTCCTCGTCGAGGATATCGACCGGACAGAACGTCCAGCCGTTGACCTCCAGCGTCTGACGGTGCTGCTGCGTGGTGTAGCGATCTCCCTCGTAATAGGTGTTGGTCTCGACGATGGCGGCATTCGGAAGCTGTGCGTCGATCAGCTCCTTGACCCAGGGGCGGGGAATGATATTCGGACCGTTCTTTTCTCCGGTGTGGAGCTTTACGGCTACCTTGCCGAAAAGCTGTCCGCTGACGCGGGCAACGATTTTTTTCAGACCCTCCGCGCTCAGATCTCTTGTAAAATAAACGATTGATTCGTTGCCGGTGCGCTCTTCATAGGGAACATAGCGTTCTCCGCCGACACCGGGAAGCTTTTTTTGATCTGCCATAAGATATCCTCCCAAAAAAATTTCTGACCGGAAGTATCCGGGTTTTTTACGATACCATTATACACCCGACTGCCCTTGGTATGTCAAGTGTCCGTACACAGTATTTTGCAATCCGACAAAAAAGCCCGTAACCGTCAAAACCAGAATGACAAGAAAGCGTATCTGATACCG
>JAEDKB010000103.1 GCA_016296045.1 Oscillospiraceae bacterium | reverse complement strand
AACGGAACGGCTGCTATCGTCTGCTTCCCTGGCATTATGTACCGTGGCGGAGCGGAGCAGAAAATCCGCAAATATCTAATTGATAATAACTTCATCGATTGCGTGATTCAGTTGCCGAGCAATCTCTTCTTCGGCACTTCTATTGCTACCTGCATTATGGTGATGAAGCGGGGCAAGGCAGATAACAAGGTGCTGTTTGTGAATGCAACGAAGGAGTGCATCAAGGTCACGAACAACAATAAGCTGACGCCCGACAACATTCAGCATATCGTGGACGAATATGCCAGCCGTGAGGAAGTGCCGCACTTTGCCCATCTTGCCAGCTACGAGGAAGTGAAAGAACAGGATTATAACCTCTCCGTCAGCACCTATGTGGAAGCAGAGGACACCCGCGAGGTGGTGGACATCGCAAAGCTGAACGCAGAGATTGAAGAAATCGTCAAGCGGGAAGATGAACTGCGGTCTGCGATTCGTGATATTATTGCGGAAATCGAGGGCTGAACCATGAGTAAACTGGAAGAATTGATTCAGGAGCTTTGCCCGAATGGGGTGGAGTATAGAAGAATTGCAGATGTGACCGTTGTAGGAAGAGGCAAACGTGTCGTTCGTGAACAGTTGTCGCAATCAGAAGGTTATCCCGTGTATCAGAATAGCCTGACCATTATGGGATACCATTTCGAATCCAACTATCCAGCGGGAACTTCTTTTGTGATAGGTGCTGGTGCCGCTGGCGAAGTGGGCTATAGCGACGAAAGATTCTGGGCAGCAGACGATTGTTTTCCTGTGGTTGGAAATGACATCCTGCTCGACCGCTATATTTATCACAACTTGATGTGGAAGAAAGACTTTCTTATGTCGAGAGTAAGAAAAGCAAGTGTTCCCCGCCTTTCAAGAAGCGTTATCGAGAACTTAATTATCCCCGTTCCCCCTTTGCCTGTGCAGCAGGAAATTGTCAGGATTCTTGACAGTTTTACAGAGCTGACCGCAGAGCTGACCGCAGAGCTGACCGCAAGAAAGAAACAGTATGAGTATTATAGGAATGAACTGCTGAAATTCAGTAATGCTACTCAGTGGAAGACTCTCGGTGATATCGGGAAAATCTCTATGTGCAAAAGGATTATGAAGGATGAAACGAACACTGAAGGCGGCATAGGAAGGAACGATTATGCCAAATTATAACATCATCGCCTCTACCAACGAGGCAACTGTGGTAACGGAATACGAGCCGCAGCAGAAACGGTCGGACGCCTATCAGAGTGAGACCGCGCTGGAAGCTGCCTTTATCAAGCAGCTCACTGAACAGGGCTACACCTATCTGCAAATACATAACAGCGATGAGTTGGTTAACAATCTGCGTACACAGCTTGAAAAACTGAACGACTACACTTTTTCGGATGATGAGTGGAAACGGTTTTTCAGCCGGAATCTTGCCAACGACAACAACGGTATTGTAGAGAAGACGCGGCTGATTCAGGAAGACAACGTGCAGGTTCTGCGCCGAGATGACGGCAGCAGTAAAAATATCACGTTGATTGACAAGAAAAACGTCCACAACAACAGTTTACAGGTTATCAATCAATATGAAGAAACCAGCGGCAATTTTGAAAACCGTTATGATGTAACCGTGTTGGTCAACGGTTTTCCACTGGTACATATCGAATTGAAACGCCGTGGCGTCGCGCTGAAAGAAGCGTTCAATCAGATTGACCGCTATCAAAGGGATAGCTTTTGGGCGAACTGCGGACTTTACGAATATGTACAGGTTTTCGTCATCAGCAACGGTACGCATACCAAGTATTATTCCAACACCACCCGCATCAGCGCTGTAAAGGAGAAGGAAAACGGCAAGAGGAAAGTCCAAAAGACCAGTAATTCTTTTGAGTTCACCTCTTTTTGGGCAGACGCCAACAACAAGCTCATTCCTGACCTTGTGGACTTTACAAAGACGTTCTTTGCCAAGCACACCCTGCTCAATATCCTGACAAAATACTGCGTTCTGACAAGCGAAAATCTGCTGCTCGTGATGCGCCCGTATCAGATTGTCGCAACCGAGCGCATTATGAACCGTATCGAGATTGCCACCAACTATAAGCGCACAGGCAGCGTGGATGCAGGCGGCTATATCTGGCACACAACGGGCAGCGGCAAGACCTTGACCTCTTTCAAGACGGCGCAGTTGGCATCCAAGTTGCCCTATATCGATAAAGTGATTTTTGTGGTAGATAGAAAAGACTTGGACTATCAGACCATGAAAGAGTATGACCGTTTTGAGAAGGGCGCTGCAAACGGCAATAAGAACACAAAAATCTTACAGCGTCAGCTTGAAAACAAAGATGCTCACGGGAACTTCCACGAGTACAAGATTCTTGTTACCACCATTCAAAAGTTGGATACCTTTATCACGAAAAACCCTGCTCACGCTGTTTATGGTCAGCATATCGTACTTATCTTCGACGAATGCCATCGCAGTCAGTTTGGCGAGATGCATCAGAAGATTACCAAGTATTTTAAGAATTATCACATTTTCGGCTTTACAGGTACTCCAATTTTCGCAGCCAATGCAGGTAGCAACAAGAACCCGAACCTTCGGACTACAGCGCAAGCCTTTGGCGAGAAACTACATACCTATACCATCGTGGATGCTATCAATGACGGAAATGTACTGCCGTTCCGCATTGATTACATCAACACGGTAAAAAGCAAGGACAGCGCAAAGGACAAGCAGGTGCAGGGCATCAATACAGAGTCGGCTTTGCTTGCCCCGCAACGTGTTTCCGAAATTGTCGCGTATATTCTTGACCATTTCGACCAGAAGACCAAGCGCAACAATGGGTTCTACTCTTTCTCCAAGCTGACCAATATTGCAGAAGTAGCAAAGAATCAGCAGACTGCCGAGGAAAAGAGCAAGGTCAAGCTGAATGGGTTCAATTCTATCTTTGCAGTTTCTTCTATTGATGCGGCAAAGGCGTACTATGTCGAATTCAAGCGTCAAATGGCAGAACACCCCGAAAAGGCGCTAAATATCGCAACCATTTATAGTTACGGTCAGAATGAAGAAGACCCAGACGGTTTTCTTGACGATGAAGATAGCGATAGCACCGATGAACTGGATGTAACCTCCCGTGAGTTCCTTGAAAATGCAATCAGCGACTACAATAAAACATTCAAGGTTGACTACGACACCTCCAGCGAGAAGTTCCCCAATTACTATAAAGACCTTTCCCTGCGGATGAAGAATAAGGAAATCGACCTGCTCATTGTGGTCAATATGTTCCTGACGGGCTTTGATGCTACTACTCTGAATACGCTTTGGGTAGATAAGAATCTGAAACAGCACGGATTGATTCAGGCGTTTTCACGCACCAACCGCATCCTTAACTCCGTGAAAAACTTCGGAAATATCGTGTGTTTCCGCAATTTAGAGCAGGCGACCAATGATGCAATCGCTTTGTTTGGCGATAAGGATGCTTCTGGTATTGTGCTGCTGAAATCCTATAACGACTATTACTATGGATACGATGAAGAAAACGGTAAGCACCAAAAGGGATATGAAGAACGGATTGCCGAGTTGATTCAGAAGTATCCCCTTGGGCAGCAGATAGTCGGTGAAAAAGCAGAAAAGGACTTTATTATCTCTTTCGGTAGTATCCTGCGGCTGCGTAATATTCTCTCAACATTCGATAATTTTGCAGGAAATGAAATCCTCGTTCCTATTGATTTTCAGGATTACACGGGTATCTACAACGACCTCTATGATAAGTACAGAGTACAGGTGGACAAAGACAATATCCAAGATGATATCGTCTTTGAAATGGAACTGGTCAAGCAGATCGAGGTCAATATCGACTACATTCTGATGCTGGTAGCAAAGTATCATCAGAGTAATTGCGAGGATAAGGAAGTCCTTGTTGCGATTGATAGAGCCATTAAATCCAGTTTGGAACTGCGTTCCAAGAAAGAACTGATTGACGGGTTTATCAGCACAATCAACACCAATACGGATGTTCAGAAGGACTGGCGAGTATTTGTAGAAAAGCAAAAGGAAATCGACCTTACTATCCTAATTACAGAAGAAAAGCTGAAGGAAGAAGAGACTCGAAAGTTAATCGACAACTCCTTCCGTGATGGCGCATTAAAGACAGCGGGAACCGAAATTGATAGGATTATGCCGCCTATTTCTCGTTTCGGCGGTGGAAACAGAGCAGCAAAAAAACAAAGCGTTATTGAGAAGCTAAAGGCATTCTTCGAGAAGTATTTCGGAATTTAGACGAGCGGCTATGTTACTCAAAATAAAATGGCACATAATTCCGGTATTCCAAAAATCTGAAATATAAAGCAAAAATACCAAGAAAGGCAGCATATGAGCAATAACATTTCCACCCTGAAAACAGGAGACAGAATAGAGGGCTTCTACATTTTGAAGGCGGCCTATCCCAAAACGACCGTCAACGGGAAACCGTTCCTCAGCATGACAATTGCGGATTGTTCCGGCGAGATTGAGGGGGTCGTCTGGGATTATGCCGGTCCGATCGGTGCGGCAGACATCGGAAAAGTCGTCAAAATTCGCGGAAACATTTCAGAATACCGCGGTACGCTTCAGGTGACAGCAGAGCAGATTCGCTTGGCAACCGACGATGATCCGCTGGACATTTCCGCGCTTGTTCCGGTCGCTCCCGTTGACAGGGATAAGATGATGGATGAAGTCGTAGAGTTGCTCCATTCTATCGAAGACAGCGATTACAAGGCAATCTGTCTGGAACTCTTGAATCGTCATGAAGAAGAATTTGAGAAGATCCCCGCGGCGAAAAGTGTTCATCACGGTTTCCTTTCCGGCTTGCTGATGCACACCGGAAACATGATGAAGCTCGCAGACTTCCTCGCAAATCAGTACGCAGATACGATCAACCGCAGCCTGCTGCTTGCCGGTACGTTTGCCCACGACCTCCAAAAAGAGAGAGAATTCACCTTTTCCCAGCTTGGTCTTGTGACCGAGTATTCGACCAGGGGAAAGCTCCTCGGACATCTGGTGATGGGTGCACAGGAGATTGCGGAGATTGCCGACGAGCTCGATGTACCCGAAGAGAAATCTGTTCTCCTGCAGCATATGGTGCTGTCGCATCACGGACAGACGGAGTTCGGTGCAGCGGTCGTCCCTCAATGCGCTGAGAGCGAGCTGCTGTCCTGCATTGATATGATCGACAGCAGAATGGAGATTTACCGCGAGGAATTTGCAGACATGAAGACCGGAGAATTCTCAGATAGGATCTTTGCTCTGGATGGTAAAAGAGTCTACAAGCACGATTAACAAACAGGGAGAATATGTCACTGCAACATCCGGCTTCCGTGCTGAGAATGCGCTATCACAATATGAAACCGGGGACAAAATCCTCGGTTTCATACTGCATGAAGGTTTGATTTAATTGGGAGCGTCAGAGGCGTACCATGACCGGAATTCCAACCGGAATTCCGAACCCCATTCCGAACGGATTCCGAACGGCACGGAACCGACTTCACATTTCGACTCAAAAAGTTGCAAAAAGAGCCTGAAATCTTGTGATTTCAGGCTCTTTTGTGGTCCCGCAGAGTGATACGGAAGTGTGAGAACACGAACAAAAACCATTGAAAACACTACATTTTTTACGGCATGGACGCACGGGTTTCTCAATAATTTAAGGAGAAACTGCCATGACAAATTTCATAGAAGAGTTCTACTACGGCAACATCGACCCGCAGGCTCGCGGCTTTGAGCAAAATAAAAAGGTGCAGCACGATATGCAGACACTCAACGAAAGCGAGGACTTCCTCACGGATAAGCTTTCCAGAGAAGAGAAAAAACGATTCCTCCAGTACGTCGATGCCTGGGCATCCGTCAACGGCGAATCCACCCTCGACAGCTTTATCATCGGCTTTCGCCTCGGTGCACAGTTCGTGTTCGATACTTTCGTTACCACGAAAGCACCATACATAGACTACCTAAAAGACGAGATATAAAGATGGAGCTACACTCATATCAAGAAACGTATCTGAGTAA
>JAEDKB010000102.1 GCA_016296045.1 Oscillospiraceae bacterium | reverse complement strand
GGAAGAATCTTTGCGAGGATCACGCCGAGAACGGCAGCAATCGCGGTGCCGCTGATGGTTATGGTGCCGATTGTAATGCCGCTGGACAAACCGAGACCGATCACCAACATGACGGAAGCGATGATGAGGTTGTAGCTCTTCGTGAAGTCAACGCCGTTTTCAACAAGCATACGCAGACCGACGGAGGCAATCATACCGAACAGAACAACGGAGACACCGCCCATAACAGCGGTGGGGATGCTGTTGAGAACGCCGGAAACCTTGCCGAACAGGGAAAGAACAATCGCAAAGACGGCGGCAATGCGGAGCGTTGCGGGATTGTAGTTTCTGGTGGCGGCGAGGACACCGGTGTTTTCGGAATAGGTGGTGGCAGCGGGGCCGCCCATACCGCCGGAGAAAATGGAGGCAAGACCGCAGCCGAGAAGCGTGCGATGCAGGCCGGGGTCTTCTATGTAGTTGTGACCTGTGACAGCGCCGTTTGCGGTGATATCGCCGACGTGCTCAACAAAGGTGACAATGGAGATCGGTGCGATCATAGTGATTGCGAACGTAATTTTGCTCCAATCCAAGCCGGTAAAGAACGGCTCAAATTTCGGGAAAGCAAACCAGCTCGCCTGAGCAACGGAGGTGGTATCGACCATGCCGAGCGCCATGGAGGTCAGATAACCTACAACGATGCCGATCAGGATCGGGATCAGCTTCAGGAAGCCGCGGAAGAAGAACATAACGATGACGATGGCTGCAATGGTTACAATGGCAACCACCCAGTTCTTCCAGGTTGCCGTTCCTGCAACGGAAGAAGATTCTTCGGATGACTCATTCAACATGGAAACGCCTTTTACATTGGCAACCGTATAGTCGGCGCCGCTGTTGACATAAGAGGTAATTCCGTTTGCTTCGGCAAAGTCGTCATCGACCACATGGTCGGGCGTTTTTTCAAGATACTTTGACTCAACCCAGCCTTCCACAAAGACATCCGGATGGCTTGCATCATAATGATATTCACACTTGACAAATTGGTCGCTTTCAACAGAACCTTCTGTAACAACGACAACTGCGTTCGCGGGAACATCGCCATGTACCGTTGTGATGTTGTTCATTGCCGTAGGAGCAAGCATCATGCCGATGATGATGATCATGCAGCCGGTAACGATCGGGGGGAAGAAACTTGTAATGCGCTTGGTACCGAGCAGCTTGACCAGCAGCGCGAGAATCAGATACAACACACCCGATGCCATGATACCCCAACCGACATACGGCGCAAAGTCCTTACCGCCGCAGTTTGCGGCAACGGCGCAGATGGAGGAAATAAAAGAAAAACTGGAGCCCATAAATGCGGGCACAATGCCTTTGGTAATCAGGTGGAAGATCAGAGTGCCGATGCCCATGCAGAACAGGGTAACTGCGGGATCGAGACCGGTCAGTGCAGGGACAAGAACCGTGGAGCCAAACATGGCAAACACATGCTGGATGCCGAGCGTTACGGCTCTGCCGGGCTTATCACCGCCCCAGAGCACGTTTTTCAGTTTCATAGGAAGCCTCCTTAAAAAAGATGTACACATTATACCATGAAATCAAACAATGTGCAATGTTTTGGCGGAAAAATTGAGGCAAAGATGAAATTCCTTCGCCGGATTTCGACAGCGGGACAAAAGAATTGCCGAATAAAAGTGCTCAAAAAATAAAATAATTATGGCGAAAACGGAACATTAACGGCTGTAAGGAGATCATGCTGTCGAAACGTGACGAATGAAATGAATGGAAACACGGCGGAAAATGTGCTTCAATGGTCTTACGGAGGAGGCATAATTATGCGAGAATATTTTGATGCGCGAAGCATCCGCTGTGAGGATGGGAGAACAGCGGAGCTGCTGTATTACCTGACATGGGAGGAGCAGGACGGCTGCATCGGCTATGGTGCGGAGATTATCATGCATCGGGGAGGCACACGGGACAGTGCATTGGTTCCGAATATTACAACCTCCAAAATCCGCATGGGACAGATCCTTTCACTGCTGTGCAGGAATACCGTAACACCCTGTGCGTTACATGATGTCATTGATGAGCAACTTCATAAATTTTGAAAAAAATATAGACATTTTGTGTGCTGTTTGATAAAATAAAACTAAATATTGCGTAAAAAGGAGAGAAAGCATATGAAATGCCCGTATTGTGGTTATCAGGAAAGCAAGGTTGTCGATTCCAGACATTCCGACGACGGCGGCAGCATTCGTCGGCGCAGAGAGTGCCTTTCCTGCCAGAAGCGTTTCACGACCTATGAAACGGTGGAAAGTCTGCCGATCGTGGTTGTCAAGAAGGACAACAGCCGTGAGCCGTTTGATCGCAACAAGATTCTCCGCGGCATGGTACGCGCCTGTGAAAAACGTCCGGTCAGCATGGCTGATCTGGAGGCCGCTGTTACGGAGATTGAGCAGATCGTGCAGAATTCTCTGGAACGAGAGGTGAATACCGACAAGATCGGTGAATTGGTCATGGAACGCCTGAAGCCGCTGGATGAGGTTGCCTATGTCCGTTTTGCGTCGGTTTACCGTCAGTTTAAGGATATCAACAGCTTTATGCATGAGCTGAATAAGATTCTGGAAGAAAAATAATGATGAAAAAGGCGATCATTGTTCTATCTGTTCTGCTGGCAATTTTGCTGATTGTGGCGGCGTTTCTCTATTTCTCCGAGAGAAATAAACCCGAAGAAGCACCGGAAACGATGCCGATTTCCGAAGAGGTTGAAACGACGCAGCAGTTGCCGGAGGAAACGACGGCAGAAACCGAAACACAGCCGCAGATCGAGGTCACTGAAAATGATGCTCAGATTGTGCTGAACGGCACAGACCTTCCGACGGTTTTGATAGAAGACATCGTTTATGTCGGCGCAGAGGAGTTTGCCGAGGCTGCCGGTCTGACCTTGGAGAGCGAATCTCCGCTTCGAATGACCGGAAGAGATACGGTGGAGTATTCCGAAGAAGGCTGGAAGGTGTCCTATAACGGAACGGAGGCTAATGCGTCCGGTGCGCCTGTTGCGGTGGAGGAGAAACTCTATCTGCCTTTTGAAGAGCTGATTTCCGCGCTTGCCTATCCGGAGTATGTCGATGAGGAAACGGGCGTGACCTATTACACCCCGTCTGCCCGCCCGTTTGAGATTCCGGAGGGAGTGGACGTTCCCGTTCTTATGTACCATGCTGTCAGCGATGACCTCTGGGGAATTGACGAGCTGTTTGTCAGTCCGGAGGACATGGAGGAGCAGCTTGCATATCTGGTCGAAAACGACTTTGATCCGATCTGGTTTGAGGATCTGGCGCACGTTGAGGATTACGACAAGCCGGTGATTCTGACCTTTGATGACGGCTATGATGACAACTATCTCAATCTGTTTCCGCTGTTGCAGAAATACAATGTCAAAGTGACGATCTTTGTGATCGGAAACGCTCCCGGTGTGGTTGAACACAAGATGAATCCGGAACAGATCAGGCAATTGTCAGATTCCGGACTCGTTTCGATCCAGAGCCACAGCTATACGCACGCGGATATGGATACGCTGGACGCAGAGGAGACGGAGTATGAAATGGTCGAATCCAAGCGCGCCATTACGCGCATTACCGGAAAAGAACCGTATGTCCTCTGCTATCCCACGGGAAAATATAATGACTATACGCTGGAATACGCGCCGAAGTATTTCCTGTTCGGACTGAAGATGACCGGCGGTCAGTACAATACTTCAGACGATCCTTACCGTGTCAGCCGCTATTATGTTTCGCGCTTCTATGGTCTGAGCACGTTTGCAGGCTATCTGACGACGGCCGGAGATACCTATGACTGAAAAAATCGCCCACGGTAAACGTGGGCGATTTTTTATATCGGTCCGTCGGATAGCATTTGTTTTTTGATTTCATCCAGCGCTTTGGGCGTGTCGACATCTGTTAATTCATCCTTTGTAACCTCCACGGTCAGCAGACGTTCGGGATGCATTCGAATCACCGTATTTCCGCCGTGATCCTCTTTCAGATCCAACAGCTCACCAAAAAACTCTCTGGGAAAAATACAGGGATTGCCGCGCTTGCCGTTGTGCGCAGCACCGACAATACTGCGAGGATGTTTTTTCCAGAATTCTACAACCCGTTCAACGGAAAGAGCTTCCAGCAGCGGCTGATCCGATACCATATACAAAATGGCATCGCAATCCATCATCGCCTGCGTACCGAGGGAAATGGTATGGCTGATTCCATAGTCCGGATGCTTGTTGCGGATCGAGCGGAAACCATATTCGCTTGCCAGCGCTTCAATTTCCGGATACTGCGTTACCACGACCACATCGGAGAACAAGTGCTTGGGAACCGCATCGAGTGCATGGCGGATCAGCGGCTTGCCGCCGAGCTCGGCTGCCAGCTTGTTTGACTGATAACGCGACGCATTCCCTGCCGCCATGACCAGACATCCGATTTTCTTGTGATCCATAAAAACGATCCTTTCCATCTTCGTATGTTTACAGTATACCCTATTTTTATCGATTTTTCCATATTTTTTTAACCGTTCGATATCGCCGAATTCTGTCGTTATTTAAAAATTAGGATAACGTTGATTCTTCAAAATATCAAATTGCTGTGATATACTGAATGAGTAAAAGTGGAGTTTGAGCGGCATTGAGATCGGAATTTCCAAAATCAATGCAAATCTTCCTGTTCCGGCAAGCTGCAAATTATGCATTTTTTTCAAAATACATAATTCGGGGAGTGATCCGTGAATCCTTTCCGAGGCTCATTTTATGCCGATATATGCTTGCGTCGGCCTGCAAATCGGTGTATACTTTATTATATAAAGTCGGAACTGCTTCCGTTTGCGGCGGCAAACTCCCAATATGCAACGGCAATCCAAACGCATTATTCATCAGTGTAAGGAGGCTAAACAATGTCGGCAATCAAAATTGGCGATAAGATTAAGCGCGTTGATGCTGTCCAGAAAGCGCGCGGCGAGGCGATGTACGTCTGCGACCTGACGTTCCCTGATATGCAGTATGCATACATGATTCGCTCCACGATTCCGAGAGGAAAAATATTGGACATTCATCTTCCTGAAATGCCGGAGGGCTATCATTTTATCTCCGCGAAGGACATCCCCGCTCGCGGCAAGAACGAGCTTTGGATGATTATGAAGGACTGGAGATGCTTCGCAGAGGACTATGTTCTCTATGTCGGTGAGACAATCGGCCTGGTTGTCGGTCCGGATCGCGGCGTGCTGAAAGAGCTGAAAAAGCAGATCAAAATTGACTATGAGGAAGAAACTCCTGCGGTAAGCATTGATGACGGCATCAACTGTGTCGGCGGCCCGATGTTCCCGGAAAAGGGCAGCAATGTTATGTGTGAGCTGTTCTGCGAAAAGGGAAGACCGATGGAGGAGGTTTTTGCGGAGGCAGACGAAATTTTCGAGGAAACCATCACCACGCCCTATCAGGAACATGTACATCTGGAGACCAACGGCGCGATTGCGACCTATGAAGACGGCAAGTTCGTATTCTACGCATCTGCACAGTGCCCGTTCTATATCCGCAAATCCATTGCAGGGCTTCTCGATATCCCCTATGACGATATTATCATTCGGCAGACTACGACCGGCGGCGCGTTCGGCGGCAAGGAGCACTTCCCCGATGTCATCTGCGGCGCACTTCTGGTTGCGGAGAATCGGATCCGCAAGCCGATCAAAATGATCTTTGACCGCGAAGAGGACACACAGTTCTCCGTTAAGCGCCATCCGTCCAAGTGCATCTATAAATCCGCAATCAAGGACGGAAAGGTCATCGGTATGCAGGGTCATGTCTACTATAACTGCGGCGCATACCTGGCCTCCTCTTACGTTGTGCTTCAGCGCGGCATTTTCCACGGCAACGGCGTTTATACCATTCCCAACACCTATCTCAAGGGCGAGGGTATCGGCACCAACACCTTCCCGACCTGCGCTTTCCGCGGCTTCGGCGCACCGCAGACGATCTTTGCGGTGGAAACTCATATGAATCACATCGCACGCCATCT
>JAEDKB010000101.1 GCA_016296045.1 Oscillospiraceae bacterium | reverse complement strand
GTATTTTCAATATGGGTTTCCGTGCCGATGCAGACGGCATCCTCCAGCGTGTTGACCAGCGATTGACGGATATAGTCCTCATTGGTCGTTACATACTTGGAGATATCGACATCCACACGGTCGGCGTTGAACTTGGAGCCGCTGTCACGGCCGATTTTGTAGGCTTCCTCGACGGCACCCTCTTTATCAAACGTGATTTCTACATTTTCCGCAGAGAGCGTAAGGGTCTGGTCGAGAACGTAGGGAACACCGTTTTCGTCCTTCGGAGCATCCTCATCGGTGATGATTTCCTCGGTTTCGGCCTCGGTTGCCGCCGTTGCGGAAGGCTCCTCGCCTTCTTCCTGCTCCAGCGGTTTGCCGTAGATATCGACTTCAATATCCGTGGCAGGATCGTAAGTGGTGGTATAAAGCGGGAAGGTATCGCCCTTCGTATAGAAGCGGATATCCAAATCCTGATCCAGCGAGACCTTGCGAAGTGCCTGCAAAGCCTCGTCTCTCGTCATACCGCCGACATCGATGCCGGCAATATAGACATTCTGGGAGATTCGGCCGTTGTCGTGGAACATGATATAGCCGCCGACGCAGGCGACAACCACGATCAGGGCAATCATGATGCCCAGAATCAGCGGCAGATTGTTCTTCTTTTTCTTCTTTCTCGGAGCGGGCTTGCGAGAGGCTGCCGCGCTGCGGGAGCCGGAGGTGTTCCGAGCCGAGGAAGTCCGCCGTGTCTGCGGATGTGTTTCTTTTTCAAACTTACCCATGCTAATCTTCCTTTATTTGGCATTGAAAATGCATAACTTTCGTTTGTGTATACTTATTATATCTAACTTTCGACAAATTGCAACAGAATTTAGAAAAATAAAGTATAGCAAACATGTAAAATTATGTAAACCATTTTGAGCGCGCCGCCAAAGGTGCTGCGGCAAAGGTCAAAACGGGATTTACAAAGCGCTCTGATAGGATTTTACCAGCGCTTGCGCCGCCTTGAGCGGATTTTCGCCGGCTGCCAGCTTTAACGTCAGCAGCGGCTGATCGGTTTTGGGCGCGAGGAAAATCCGATTTTTGTATTCCGGCTGACCGCACAGCGCAGCTACGGCTTCAAATTCAAATTTTTCCAGCCGGAAATGGATCGTCCTGCCCTTTTGAGAGATGTCGGAAATTCCGGCAGCGGCCGCCTTGGCGCGCAGCAGAGCAATGGAGATCAGATTCATTGCGCCCTTGGGCGGATCGCCGTAGCGGTCAACGATCTCATCAAGCAGCTCATCGGCATCCTCCTGCGAGCGGATGGCCGCCATGCGGCGGTAAAGATCCATTCTCTGCTCTCCGGAGGAAACAAATTGTTTGTCGATATTCGCCGTCACATCCAGATCGGCGGTACAGGAGACCTCCTGCACGGGCTTTTCGCCGCGCTCCTCCAAAACCGCCTCCTCCAGCAGCTTCAGATAAAGATCATAGCCAACCGAGAGCATATGACCCGACTGCGCCGCGCCGAGCAGATTGCCTGCGCCGCGAATCTCCAGATCACGCATGGCAATTTTAAAGCCGGAGCCGAATTCGGCATAATCGCGGATGGCGTTCAGGCGCTTTTCCGCAATTTCCGTCAGCACCTTGCCGCGCCGGAAGGTCAGATAGGCGTAGGCATGGCGGCTGCTTCGTCCGACGCGCCCGCGAATCTGATGAAGCTGGGCAAGGCCGAGTTTGTCGGCATCCTCGATGATGAGGGTGTTGACGTTCGGAATGTCAATGCCGGTTTCGATGATGGTCGTGCAGACGAGGATTTGCAGCTCGTTGTCAACCATTTGCTGCATCACCTCAGACAGCTCTTCCTCTCCCATCTTGCCGTGGGCAATGCCGATGGCGGCATCCGGAAGTGCCTTTTTGATCCGTGCGGCACACTGCGCAATGGATTCCACGCGGTTATGGAGAAAATAGACCTGGCCGCCGCGCTCGATCTCACGGCGCATTGCGTCAATGAGAACCGGTTCGGCGTATTCGAGCACAAAGGTCTGTACCGGATAGCGGTCATGCGGGGGTTCTTCAATGGTGGACATATCGCGCAGACCGGAAAGCGCCATGTTCAGCGTGCGCGGAATCGGGGTTGCCGACAAGGTTAAGACGTCCACGCCACGGGAAAGTTCCTTTAATTTTTCTTTGTGAGAAACGCCGAAGCGCTGCTCCTCGTCTACAATCAGCAGACCGAGATCCTTGAACTGAACCTCTTTTTGCAGCAGTTTGTGCGTGCCGATAATCAAATCGAGCGTTCCGGCACGCAGATCGGCAAGCGTTTTCTTTTGCTGCGCGGCGGTGCAGAAACGCGACAGCATACCGATCTGCACGGGGAAGCCGCGAAAACGATTGACGGCTGTGGTGTAGTGCTGCTGAGCAAGCACCGTGGTCGGAACCAGAATGGCAACCTGCTTGCCGTCAAGAATCGCCTTCATCGCAGCGCGCAGCGCCACCTCGGTCTTCCCGAAGCCGACATCGCCGCAGAGCAGACGATCCATCGGCTGCGGCGATTCCATATCGCTCTTGATCTCTTCGATGGAGCGGAGCTGATCGTCGGTTTCCGCAAAGGGGAAATTCTGTTCAAATTCCGCCTGCCACGGTGTATCTGCCGCAAAAGCAAAGCCGGGCAGCCGTTTGCGCTCGGCATAGAGCTTGATCAGTCCGTCTGCAAGATCCTTCGCGGCGGCCTTTGCGCGGGATTTTGTCTTTGCCCATTGGTCGCCGCCGAGCTTGTTCAGCTTGACGGGCGCGTCCTCACCGCCGCCGATGTATTTGCCGATCAGGTCGAGCTGCGTTGCCGGAACATACAGAATGTCCGTGCCCTGATAGGCAATTTTCACATAATCCTTGACCGCGCCGTCAATTTTGATCTGCTCCATGCAGACATAACGGCCGATGCCGTGGTACTCGTGGACGATCAAATCGCCCGGTGAAAGGTCGGCAAAGGAATCCAGCTTCTGACGGTTTGATGCTTTTTGACGTTTTTTGCGCGGTTTTTGCGCGATTTGTGTCAAAAGCTGTCCTTCGGTCAGAACGGCAAGCTTTAATTCGGGATACTCCATGCCGTTCGGCAGTGCGCCGTCCGTCAGCAGGATCTGTCCCGGCTTGGGCATCGCCGTCAACGGGAAGGCAAGAAAGGCAGACAACCCTTTGTCACGAAGCTGTTCGGCCAGAATTTCTCCGCGTCTGCGATTGCCGCAAAGAACAAGCGAGGCAAAGTCATTTTTCTGATAGTGTTCCAGATCGGTTGCCGCCACATCCAGATTTCCGCCGTAGGACGGAAGCTGCTTGGCAAGAATGCTGCAAAGCTCCTTTGGTTGCAGGCTATGCGGATAGGCGGCTGCGAGGAAGGAGTCGAGAAAGACCGCCGCGTGGCCGGAGAAGCGGTCACATACGCCCTCCCAGTCGGCGGAAAATTCGCACAGCTCGCCGCACAGAATTCCGGATTCCAGCAAACTGTCCAGCATCAGACCCTCTTCGTCAATGCAGCGGTTTGCGGCGCGGTGAAGATTGCCGTGATCGCAGAAAAACACGATGGTTTCCGAGGAGATATAGTTTGCCGCGCAGGCAAATTCAGGATAGATCAGCGACAGATAGCGGTCGGCGGTCGGAAGGCTTGCGCCGCTTCTCAGTACCTCCGCGTCCTCGGCAAGGGTGCGCAGCAGTGTTTCGTTGGGCGTTTTGCGGCGGCGGAGGCGTGCCATCTGCGCTTCGATATCCGCAGCCAGACCCTCCGCCCCGTTGGGATGAAGCCGAGGCAGGGTTTCCGCAACCGGCAGAATCATCAGCTCATCGACATTTTCCGTACGACGCTGGGTGACCGTATCAAAAAAGCCCATCGCGTCAATTTCATCACCAAAAAATTCAATGCGTACCGGATAGTCATGCGCAGGAGAAAAAACGTCCAGAATTCCGCCGCGCACGGAGAACTGCCCAACGCCTTCTACCAGAGTGCCACGGGTGTAGCCTGCCTGCACCAAACGGGCGCAAATTTCGTCAAGAGCGATTTGTGCACCGATTTTGAGCGAAATTGAGCTGCTAAACAGACATTCCTTCGGCATGGTGCGGACAGATAAGGCTTCCCATGTGGTCAGCAGGCAGTTCAGATTGCCGCGGGCAAAATCGTAAAACAATCGCAGACGTTTTTGCTCCCAGCCGCGAGAGATGGCCGAGGCACTGTAGAACGCCAGATCGCGGGAGGGCAGAATCGGCGCCTCCTGCCCCAAAAAGGCGGCAAGCTCGGCCTGCGTACGGCGCGCCGCCATTTCATCCTGACAAATAATCAAAGCAGGACGCTTGGTTTCATGCAGAACGGAGGCGATCAGGTGTGAGCGGTTGATCTGAGCGGCACCGGAAACACCGACGGTTTGATTTTTTTCTATGCAATTGATCAGCCGCCGATAATCAGGCAGATTATTCAGGGCGTTGAGCAGATGTTCCATACTTCAAAATACTCCGTTTTTTCCGTACGCACGAACGCGGAAATCGGAGCATTGTCCGATTTCCGTCTTGCGTATCTTTATGTGCCATGTTTTGCTGCCGTTTCGGCAGACCGGTTGTAGTTTACCATGGAGAACGTGCCCCTGTCAAGAAAAACCGGACATTCTATGTCGTCGTCACCGAAACAGATTTTTTTTGGTATGTCCTCCGAAGTGACAGCGAAAAGATTCCTCGTCACTGCGTTCCTCGGAATGACAAAGGAGGGACGGGAAAAAGATTTTTCGGTCACTGCGCTCCTCAGAATGATAAGGAAAAGGGATAAAACACGGCTTTCGGACAGTTTGAGGGGCTGCTTTTCGCAGCCCCTCAGAAACAATTATTTATCCATATATTCAGCGCAGAAGCGATGCAGAATCGCGGCAACCTCACAGCGGGAGGCGTTGTTTTGCGGATAGAGGTATTTGCCGGTTGCGGTATCGGTGCCGCCGACAATTCCGTGTGCGAATGCCCAGCTCAGCGCGTCGGTGGCCCAGGCGGAAATCTGATTTCTGTCCGTAAAGCCGACCAGCATAATGCCGTCGGATACGTCCTTGTGCAGACATTCCTTTGCAAAGCGGCAGATGATCGTTGCAAGCTGCTCACGCGAAACCGGCGTGTTTGGGTCAAAGGTTATCGCGCTCGTGCCGTTTACCACACCGTTGATTTCTGCCCATTTGACGGCATCTGTGTACCATTCGCCTTCCGGAACATCCTTGAACGGGCAAAGAACCGCGCCGATAGAAGGCTCTCCCATCAGACGATAGAGAACCGTAACGACCATTGCTCTGGTGCAGGTGCCGCTTGGGTCAAAGTTGCCGTTTCCGACACCGTTCATCATCAAATTATAGTATACATACTCCACATCGTGATAGAACCAGTCCGAAGTGTGGACATCATTGAAGAACATGGAGGGAGGAACCACCTTCGGCTTGCCGATATGGAAGTAGCAGTGCAGACTGCCGTCTTTTGCAATATCCTCGATCGTGATGGTGGTTCCCGTGGGGACATCTATGGTCGGAAGATTGGCGCTGTCGAAGCAGAGATGTTCGTTGTTCGGATAAAGCCACAGTTCAAAGCGGTATTCGACATTGTACTCAAATAATTTGTCACCAAGCGGACCGGTTGTCTGCCAGTTTCCGTTGCTGTCAAGATATTGTGTATTCGCACCGCCGATATGGCAGGCTGAGGCTGCCGCGACATCATACTGAAACTCGATGATCGGGTTTCCGACAACGGCTTTGTTGGAGGTTTCGAGCTTCACATAGTCGATGACATCCACTGCTGAGACGGTCATTGCGAAGACTGAGAGGACGATGCAAACCAAGAGCAGCATACTAATTGTTTTTTTCATATTTTTTCTCCTTCCTGATAAACCGGTTTCACCGTATACATATATATTAAATTATTTCAGCAGAAAAAGCAAGTTTTTAGGGTGTCAGCCTTTTTCCGAGCTGCCAGAAGGCAACGGCGCTGGCTGCCGCGACATTCAGGGAATCCACACCGTGCGACATCGGGATGCGGACGGTGTAGTCGCAGTCGGCAATCGTGCTGCCGGATAGACCGTCGCCCTCGGTGCCGAGAATGATCGCAAGCTTTTCTTCCGCCATAAGCGCTTTATCAGCAATGCTCACGGAGT
>JAEDKB010000100.1 GCA_016296045.1 Oscillospiraceae bacterium | reverse complement strand
TACTGGTTCGTAGCCAGTCACTCTATCCAACTGAGCTACCGGCGCATACCACGCTTTAGCGCTCAAATATAGTAGCATATCCTATTGGAAAATGCAAGCACTTTTTTTGATATTTCAAAATTTTTTTAATCAGTCCTCGGGCGTCAATTCCACCGCTCTGCGGACAATGCTCATCGCCGGCACCTGATGAGGAAGCTGCATTTTGAAAACCATCTGCGGATTACGCGGCTGCTCCAGCATATTTCCGTTTTCATCCTGCATCATGGGTACTTTCAGGGGAAACGGTCGCAGATCGGGGCCGACCAGCTCTACCTCATCTCCTGCGGAAAACTTATTTCGGAGAGAAAGCGTTGCAAGGCCGTTTTCATCACAGTCTGTAACAATCGCACAAACCTGCCAGTCGCGAATATAACGAGAATTCTGATAGTACTGACCGGGCTGTCCATAAAAGAAGCCCGTTGCATAGCGGCGATGTGAAACATGTTCGACCTCATCACGCCAGATCGGATCGACTTCCCTGCCCGCTGCGACATCGTCAATCACATGGCGATATGCACCCGTTACAATCGCAGCATAATACGCCGATTTCGCTCTGCCCTCGATTTTCAGGCAGTCCACACCGGCCTCCATCAAATCGTCAATATGATCGATCATGCACATATCGCGCGAATTCATAATATAAGTTCCCTTTTCATCCTCGAATACGGGAAAATACTCACCGGGGCGTTTTTCCTCCATCAGTGTGTACTGATAGCGGCAGGGCTGAGCACACGCGCCCCGATTGCTGTCGCGTCCGGTCATATAATTCGACAACAAACAGCGTCCGGAATAGGAGACACACATTGCGCCATGTGCAAACGTTTCAATTTCCAGCTCCTTCGGCGTATTGCGGCGGATCGTTCTAATCTCCTCAAGCGACAGTTCACGGGCAAGCACAACACGCTTTGCGCCCAGTTCAAACCACGCATTTGCGCAGTTATAGTTCGCAATACTGACCTGTGTGGAAATATGGCGCTCACAGCGCGGCGCATATTTTTCCGCCGCACGGAACACGCCCAAATCTGCAATAATCAGCGCGTCAACACCGCAGTCATTCAGACGTTCCAGATGCTCCGGTAAGCCGCTAAGCTCATTGTTTCGCGGCATTGTATTCACCGTCACATGCACTTTGACGCCATGATCGTGGGCGTATTGAACGGCTTTGGGCAGCTCCTCGGGAGAGAAATTCCCCGCAAAGGAGCGCATGCCAAAGCTTGTCCCCGCAAGATATACCGCGTCAGCGCCGTAAAGCACCGCCATTTTGAGCCGTTCCATATCACCGGCAGGAGCCAATAGTTCGGGCTTTTTATTCGCCATTATTTTCTCCTCCGAGGAAGCTGTTGTGTTCATCATAGGTCTCGGAGAAATGATGATAGCCGGTGGACTTGTCCAATGCGTAATAATAATAGTTCGTCTCATCCGGATTCAGCGCGGCTGTGATGCTTGACAGGCCGGGATTGGAGATCGGTCCGGCAGGCAGTCCGACTCTGTTATAGGTGTTGTACGGGCTGTCAATCTGCAGATCGTCCATTGTCAGTTCTCCATCGATACCACCGAGCGCGTAGACAATCGCCGCATCAATATTCAAATACGGGAAATACTCCGGACTGCTCAAGCGGTTATAGATGACTGACGCAATCTCGCCGCTTTCATCCGCACCGGCTGTTTCCTTCTCAATCATGGATGCAATCGTAATCAGCTCATAAACGCCCAGACGATGTGCTTCAATATACTCTTCATCCAGACCATTCTCAGCCAGACGAGCAGCAAGCCATTCGTTCAAAACCTCAAGCTGTGCCTGTGCTTCTTCGGAGAATTTCTTATCAAAGTTCGATAAAAGCTTGTCCAGCACACGCTCGGGATCGTCTGCTTCGTAGAAGTCATAGGTGTCCGGGAAGAGGAATCCCTCGAGACGGTTATTCTCTCCATAAGGGATGCCCTCCAGGAACCAGTAATCAAACTCGGAATTTGCAGCGCACTGTTCCAGCTCCGCAGCCGTGCAGACGCCGTTTTTCTCCATCAACGCAAAAATCTGAGCGCAGGTCATGCCTTCCGGAATCATCACACGGACGGTCGTACGGTTGGGGCTGTACTCCACCATACCGTTGACCAAGGCGTGATAATCGTAATTATAGCAGAGCTGGTAGGTTCCGGGATCCATCGTATCGTTGGAATCCGTAAAATCGCAGTAGAGCTTGAACAGCCACGGATATTTTATCACGCCGTTATCCTTCAGCATCTGCGCAATATCGTCAACGGTGTCGCCTTCTTCAATGGTAACGGAAATCATTTCATCAGAACGGCCGAATGCCAGAAAATCCTGTGCACATTCCCACGCTCCGTAACCCAAGCCGACGGCAATTAAACCGACAATCACAACATAGAGCAGCACCTTGACAAACAACGGGATCATTCGCTTGTGATGCTTATCCTTCGGCTTTGCGGGAGGCGGTGCATTTTCCCCGTCTTCATCGTAGTACTCGTCGTAATCATCATACTCGTCGTAGTCATCCGGCTCATCCGCAGCGTCCTGCTCAGAGGCATAGGGCTGCTCCGCATAAGACTGCTCCGGGTCAAAGCCCTTTTCATACGGGTCTTCCGGCACATAGTCATTCCGGTATCCGTTCACAGGAGCGTAACCGCCGCCCTGAGCGGCATTGTCCATGGACGCAAAGCTGTTTTGGGGCACATAGCCGCTGTCGATCGAATTTTCTCCCTGCGGTTCTTCATAAGTGCCGTAGTCTTTAAAGGCATCTCCGAAATCCGGCTCAAAGAAGGGCGTTTCCGGCACGTCAAGCGGTTCCTGCGCAGAAGCCGCTTCAGCGCTCACTGCGTCTTCTGGCATAATTTCGGGCATAATTTCATTGAATTCCATTTCTCCGGGCGCACTTTCTGCCTGCCGTTTTGTTTCGGCAAGCAGTTCATCCAAAGACATATCGTCCGGATTGTTCGGATAACGATTATCAGACATTTTGCTCCTCCTTTAACGGTACACGACACCGGCCGCGACCCGTTCAGCGGTCTGCTTATCACGCAGTTTTTCTATCAGCATCAAGCCAAAATCAAATGCGGTTCCGGCAGCTTTGCCGGTAATCACGTTGCCGTCACAAATTGCAGCCGCGGCGCAGGTATCCGCCTTACCCATATCCTTTTCACAGCCGGGATAGCAGGTTGCTTTTCTGCCATCGGTGAGCCCAAGCTGCGCAAGAATTGTCGGAGCGGCGCAGATCGCCGCAACAAAGCGTCCTGCGGCATACTGCGCGCAGATCGCGTCCAGAACACACTTGCAGCCGCGAATGGACGCAACACCGCCCAATCCACCGGGCAGGACAATCATCTCTGCGTCAGAAAAATCCGTTTGCTCGGCAACGCAGTCACATTGAACCGTAATTCCGTGTCCGCCGGTAATATTCCTACCGCCGATTCCGACAAGCTGAACCTCGATTCCGGCGCGGCGCATCAGATCACAGGGAATGATTGCTTCTGCTTCCTCAAACCCGGTTCCCAGAATCATATATACCATATTTATTCCTCCAGACAGGCCTGCACCAGACCGAAAACCTCATTGTGAATATCCTCAATCGAACGCATCTTCCCGTTTTTCTCGCAGTTGATGATCGTCCAACCGTAGAACTTTGCCGCCTGCAAACCGGTCTTACGGCAGATCCGCAAATAATCCATATTCTGCTCGTGAATATCCGCATGGGTATGCGTATCATGCTCTCTGCGGCGAAGCATCTGCCCCGTCAGTTCTGTCGGAACATCAAGATATATGACGATATCCGGTTTCGGAAGTTCCATATGCCCGTATTCGAATTCATACAGCCAGCGGAAAAAGTCTTCTCTGCTCTCATCCGGCTCCTTGGAACCCTGATGCACCGCATTGGAGGTCGTATATCGGTCGGAGAGCATCAAGCCGCCGTTCTGATAGTACTCCTTCCAAACCTTCTGATACGAGGCAAAACGGTCAACCGCATAAAAGGTCGATGCGGCATATGCATTGACATCGGACGGGCGGGCGCCGAACTCGCCGCCGAGATACATACGAATTAAAGAAGACGAAGGTTCGGAATACTGCGGAAATACCATGGTTCGAAAATCAATATTCAGTGCCTGCAAATGCTTGGTCAGGAGTGCAAACTGCGTAGACTTTCCGGAACCGTCCGTTCCTTCAAACACAACCAGTTTTCCCATTTTTCATTACCCTTTCATTCTCTTTTTGACAGCCGCAAAAACAAATTTCGGCAGCCGCATCATACGTCCGATGCGGCGCGGCTCCTTGATTAAGCGATAGAGCCATTCAAGCTGGAGCTGAATCATCCACTTGGGCGCACGTTTTACCGTTCCGGCGATAGAATCGAGTGTTCCGCCGAGACCGACCATCAGCCGAACATTCAGCTTTTCGCGGTTTCGATACATAAAAAGCTCCTGTTTCGGAGCACCGAGGCAGACATAAACAACATCGGCAGCGGCATTGTTGATACAGTCGATTACTTCATTTTCGTCCTGAAAATATCCGTCATGTGTTCCGCAAATGCAGAGCTTTGGATGCTTTTGCAGCATTTTTTCCGCCGCCTGTTCGGCAATTCCTGGTTTACTGCCGAGCAGGAAAAGTCTGCTGCCGAGTTCTTCATAGATCGGCAGCATATTCTGAGCAAATTCTACGCCCGCGACCTTCTGTTTCAGCGGTGTTTTCAGAATTTTTGCTCCCAATACAACACCGGCGCCGTCCGGCAGAACGAGCGCTGCGCTATTGAGGACATTGCAAAACTCCGCATTATGCAGCGCATCATACGCCATTTCTGCATTTGGCGTCACACAGTAGGCTGTTTCGTTTCCGCAGAGAATGGTTCTGGCGCATTGCAGAGCTTCTGCCATCGTTACATTATCGTATTGCACGCCCAAAACATTGGTTTTCATGCGCACACCTCTTCTATTTTATACCTTATTTACATATTACCACAAAAAGCACACTTTGTCTACGGTTCAATTTCACATTCTCTGCCGGAGTGCATACAATGTTGTGAAAGCATTTTCCTGCTTAATTGTTCTTTTGGGAGGTATTGTTATGCCAGAGAACACCAACGAATCTGTTGAAAGAACGGGCACGCATCAGCCCGTTTGCATCCATACCCGCCAAATCACAGACAGTTGTCTGGATAAAGACTGTATTGAAGATCTTCGGGTATTCCTGACCACGCAGTCACAGGCGGCGCTGGATGGGGCAACGACGGCAAAAACCCGCTGCGCGGAATTGCTGTATACTTCGGTGGACGTTCAGCCGCTGCCCTACAAATCCGGGCATTATTCCGTTGACCTTGTTTTCTACTATCGAATTCTCGGAGATGCCATCCTCGGCGGCACCCGTCCGACAACCATCTGCGGCCTTGCCGTATTTTCCAAACGAGTTGTACTCTACGGCGGATGTCAGCAGGCAAAAATCTTCTGCAGCAGCAGTTCGCTTCCTGCCGGCAATGAGCTGCTCTGTCCCGAATGTCCGGAGGCTGTTGTGGAAGCGCTCGACCCGATGATTCTTTCGGCAAAGGTGCGCGAAGTGTGTGAATGCAACAGAAAAGAAACCGTGCTGAAAGAAATCCCCGCGAATATCATTGAGAGCTTCGGAGAGCAGCTTGTTCTTTCCGGTGAATGCAAGCGCCTTTATGTGACCATCGGTCAATTCTCCACCGTTCGGCTTGAGCGCGACACAAGTCTGACTATTTCGGCCTATGAGTACTGCATGCCGACCAGAGAATGCTGTGACGAAGAGTGCTGTGAAGAGGATCCCTGTGAGCTCTTCAGCCGCATTGATTTCCCTGTACGCGCCTTTTTCCCGGAAAGTCGAAACGGTAAAGGCTGCGAGGATAAACCGCCTTACAAAAGCTGCGGCTGCTGATAGGAGTATATGTACTCCTTGCCTGTCCTAATCTTTGGTAATCCGAAAAAAGTCAGCGTGTCAAAAGAACCGTTCTTTTGACGCGCTGACATAGGATACAAAGGCAAGCCGTTTATACTTGTCCGTATCGGAATTATATCAGTAAACTCAGCCGAGTATGCGTTTGCATACTCGGCTCAGCGTGTCGAAAAACCCTTTTCGGCACGCTGGCAGACTGCTAAAAAAGGTCGGA
>JAEDKB010000099.1 GCA_016296045.1 Oscillospiraceae bacterium | reverse complement strand
TGCCCGAGCGGAAAGTTTGTGGACGTGAATCCGAAGGAATGGTATCATCCGTATGTGGATTACGCCGTGACGCACGGGCTGTTCGGCGGCACAAGTGAAAATACCTTTGAGCCGGAGACAGCGATGACGCGAGCTATGCTGGTGACAGTGCTGTGGCGCTACGAGGGCGAGCCGGAAGCAGGGAAAAACACCTTCTCCGATGTCCCGAACGGACAGTGGTACACGAACGCGGTCGCATGGGCTGCGGAAAACGGTATTGTCGGCGGCGTTGGCAACAACCGATTTGACCCCGATGGGGAAATCACCCGCGAACAAATGGCGACGATCCTGTTCCGCTACGCGGAAAAGAAGGGAATCGATACGAGCAAGCGCGGCAGTCTGAATATCTTCTCTGACGAAAAGCAGCTCAGTGCCTACGCCAAGGACGCTGTACAATGGGCAGTCGCGGAGCAGATTATCAACGGCTCCGATGGAAAACTCCTGCCGCAGGGCAGCGCGACAAGAGCGCAGGTGGCAACCATCCTGATGCGCTTTATTGAAAATATTGTGAAATAAAACAGAAAGACCTGCCGCAAATTTTCGACAGTCTGAGGGCACCGCTTTTCGCGGTGCCCTTTTTTATGAAACGAAAAGGACGCACGGTTATTCGCCCTTATACTAGAATCTCATAAAAAGGTTAAAAAATTTTTTATCAAGAATCAGTATTAAAAAGTGTGAGCTTGTGGTTGGTGTCGCACAGACCGAGAAAGACCTCGTTTGCGCTTTGAAAGCCCTGCTCCTCCAACTGCTTTTGAAGCCATTTGTCGTCCAGCCCCATCCGTTTTAAATTTTCATCCATGACCCTGCCGTCCATAATCACCTCTGTACTGATCGTTTCCTGCTTCGGTTTTATGCCGTTGTCGGCGGGGAGCATGGGACGCTTATCGCTGACGGGAAGAATGGCAAGCTTGCCGTTATATTCAAAGACTGCGGTTTGAATGTCGCTCAGATTAAAATATCCTGCCTCTCTGCACATCACCATGAATTCGCTCAGATCCAGCTTGGCTTTTTTCATATTTTTGCGGTAGAGCTTTCCGTTGTCCATAATGACAGTCGGCGTGCCGTTGATATATTTGCGAAGCTTCGGATACTTGCTTGTTATGATGCTGAAGCCAAAGGTAACGCCGCAATAGATCAGCAATGCAATCAGCGGCTTCCACGGGTGCTCCAGCTCGGTGGCAAGTTCGGCGGCAATGGAGCCGATGGTGATGCCGGCAATATAGTCAAACAGGTCTAATTGGGAGATTTGCCTGTGCCCCATGATTTTTGCCAGCAGAAACAGTGCCGCAACAGACAGCAGCGATGTCAGGATAACATTGAGAATATCCATTTGATCCCTCCGGACGTTTTTCTGCTATGATTGCCAAAATTCGCAGGATCGATACGCCAAAAGGGAGATGTAACATATGCTATAAATGGGGGGACTTGGAAATGAATTCATGTGAATTAACGGCGGCCGTTACCGCGGCTGCCAATCTGCTCTCCGGCAGGCTGACGGTCAATGAGCTTAGCTTGCTTGGAGCGGTGCTGACGCAGCTTGGAGATACGCTTGCCACAATTGCGGCGCAAAGAAGCCTTTGCGACGATGAAAAGTAATGCAAAAGATATGGATAGCACCATTTTTGCGCTTTGTCATAGGATAATAGCATGAAAGGGGCGATTAAAATGCCGATACAGAATCCTCTGTTTTTTCATCAGCTTCCGAACTTTGCCCAAATTCTTCGTCGGGCGCCCTCCGCGAGCGCATGGATCAAGGGAAGCTCGGAATTTCCGATGATTTCCGGAAACGTTTCCTTTTTCCAGACCGCAATCGGCGTGCTTGTTTCCGTGCAGATCACCGGACTTCCGTCTTCGGAGAGAACGTGCAGGAATCAGTTTTTCGCGTTTCATATTCACAGCGGAGGCATCTGCAATCCGGACGATGCCTTTGCAGATACGCAGTCGCATTATAATCCCGAAAACTGCGACCATCCCGACCATGCCGGAGATCTGCTGCCGATTTTGGGAAATCACGGCTATGCCTTTGAGGTGTTTTTGACGGATAACTTTTCCGTCGATGAAATTGTCGGGAAAACGGTAATCGTTCATCGGAATCCCGATGATTTCACCTCGCAGCCCTCCGGCAACGCAGGAACAAAAATTGCCTGCGGAGAGATTGTGCGCACTTTGCGGAGAACGTGAGGCTACGGCGGCGCTTTTTGAGGGCGCGTTTGGATGAAACTGCGAAGATATTTCTGCAAAAACCACCGAAATACTTGCAATAATACGGCTCAATTTGTATAATAAATACCATATAACGATCCGTTCAATTCCTTGCAATTTCTGTGCGGGCAAACTCGGCGGTGCGGGCTTTTCCACACCGTTTTCGGCGCGATCCGCCTGTAAACAATGCTTGCCGGCAGGAAAGAGCCTCTCGACGAGGGAATCGGATTGTTTTATCACCATCTTTTACAGACCAGAAAGGAGCACAGCGTATGATTTGCAGAAAATGCGGAGCGGAATACCCGGATGGAGGAAAATTCTGTCCGGCCTGCGGAACGGCAGCCGTGCCGCCGCAGCCGCAGCAGCCCACTTCACAGATCTATCAGCCCAATTCACAGCCTCAACAGCCAACGGCGCAGAGCGTGTATTATGCGCCGCAGCCCCGGCCCTCTGCACCGACGGACCCTGACACCTTTTTCCGTTATCATCCGGAATACCGTCCTCTGGGCGCATGGGCATATTTTGGGCTCAGCCTACTGTACTCCATCCCGATTGTCGGATTTGTTTTCCTGATCGTCCATTCCTTCAGCAGAGGAAATCTTGTCCGCAGGAGCTATGCCCGTTCCTTCTGGTGCGGACTGATGATTGCGGCGATTATCCTGGTGATTTTGCTGATCTGCGGATTCAGCATTTTTGATCAGCTTGGCAGAGGCTATTATTACTATTAACGGCAGGGCAGAAGGCGGCATATGAACACCAGAATCTACATTGCGGATACGGCAGCACTGGAAGATCCCGTGCTGTATGAAGGCTTCTATGCTGCCATGCCTCTTTGGCGGAAGGAGAAAATTGACGCGCTGCGTCTACAGCGGGACAAGCGGCTTTCTCTGGGGGCGGGCATCGCGCTGCAAAAGGCGCTGAGCGATATCGGGATACAACAAATGCCTGCAATCGCCTGCGGTGCAAACGGAAAGCCGTACTTTCCGAAGCGGCCGGCGCTCAGGTTCAACCTCTCCCATTCCAAAACAAAGGTGATGTGCGCGCTTTCCGATTGGGAAGTCGGCTGCGATGTGGAGAAAATCGCCTCGGCAAATCTCCGCGTTGCCAAACGGTTTTTCTCCGCACGGGAATATGACCTCCTCGCCGCGCAGAGCGACGAAGAGGAACAGAAGGTGCTCTTCTGCCGCATCTGGACGCTGAAGGAAAGTTTTCTGAAAGCGACCGGAAAGGGACTTTCCCTGCCGATGAATTGTTTTTCTGTCTGTCCGAATGGGGAAAGCATTCATTTTGAGCAGTCGTTTGACTCGGATTTTTATGACTTCTTTGAGATGGATGTTGCCGACGGCTTTCGCTATGCCTGCTGCCTGAAGCATGCAAGCTTTGACGAGCCGCCTGAAATTTTTCGGCTGGATTTTCAAACAGGAAATACATCGCCCCTTTGATACGGAAACAGCAAATGCCATTCTGAGATGCGCGGAAACACACAAAATGTTTCGGCAGAGTTCAGAATGGCACTTTGCTGTTATAATATTTGGAGGAGGCGATCAGCCCGGCATCCGGGGCTTTCCGCAGTAGAATGCGGCAACCAGACCCGGACCGGTATGTGCACCGATGGTCGTGCCGATATAGGCGTAGGAAACGTCCTTGAACGGAACGCGTGACATGATCGCTGCGGCATACTCCTCTGCCGTCTGCCGAGCGTTTGCGTGCAGGACATAGAGCGTCTGCGACTGCGGATCCTCGACCGTTTTTTCAACATAATCGCAGATGCGCTGATAGGTTTTCTTCACACCGCGGCATTTGTCAACAACGCGCAGCTCTCCGCGGTCATTCAGATTCAGAATCGGACGAATATTCAGCGTGTGCGCGACCACCATGCCGGCACGGCTGACGCGGCCGCCGCGATAGAGATACTCCAGATTGGCGGTCGTGTAGTAGGGATGGACGTGGTGACGGAATTCGAGAAGCTCCTTTGCGCAGTCTTCGGCGCTCATGCCGCTGTTCCGAAGCTGAACGGCATGCATGACCTGAATTCCGTAGGCCATACAGGCGCCGAGGGAGTCAATCACAAAAAGCTCCGCGTCGGGGAACTCCTCCAGCAGGGTTTCGTGTGCAAGGCAGGCGTTCTGATAGGAGCAGGAGATGCCGCTGCCCATGGCAATGTGGACAATCGGAAGCTTCTGTTCCAGCAGCGGACGCCAGAAAGCAAGATATTCCTCTATGTTGATCGCGCTGGTATGGACATTGGCGTTTTGCGCCATTTTTTCGTATAATTCGACGAAGTCCTCAACACGCATCGTATCTTTACGGGCAACGCCGTCCAGTTCATAGGTCATGCGCAAAACGGTAACGTCGTTTTGTTCACAGTATTCCAGAGGAAGATCACAGCCGGAATCGGTAGTCAAAAGAAACGGATACATAATCAAGCTCCTTTGCAGTCAGATTTCTGAAAAGATTTTACCATGCGCACGTCCTAAAAGCACTCTCTGATCCGCGAAAGGGGATAAACCGGCGGTAGAATCCCACTCTACTGACAGTAGAATCCAGTGTTTTCAAGGGTTTCCGGGGCTTTTTCGGTGCTGCCGCTTCCGGCGGAGGGAAACCGCGCTGTGTTTGTACGCCGGAGGAATATTCCGGTTTCGGCAGAGGGCGGTTTTTTGAAAACGCAGAAGAAAAACCGTTGAGAAGAAAAGAAAATATGGTATAATAAATTCGGAAAGAGGTGATTGATTTGAAAATTTTGCTCAATCCGGATGCCGAAGTTGTGGCAGTGGTCAAAAAAGGGCTGAAGCAGACCGGCGGCTACTGTCCGTGCCGCCGCGAACGGACGGAGGACACAAAATGTATGTGCAAGGAATTTCGGGAGCAGATCGCCGATGAGAACTACGAGGGCTTTTGCCACTGTATGCTCTACTATAAACAAAAGTAAGCCCGATCCGAAACCGTTAAAAGTGAAAACGACACAAAAGGAAGGCGCTGCGGCGCTTGCTCGGAGCACCTTTGAAACAAAAACGGATAGGCAAAGTATACCACAGAAAAGGAAAAATTCAACACTCGAAACGGGTGTGATATTCAAAATTTTTAACAAAAGGAGTATTCTATGGAAATCGTGTTGACATCTGAAAATTTTGAGGCGGAGGTGCTTTCTGCAAAGCAGACGGTTCTGGTAGACTTCTGGGCAACGTGGTGCGGTCCGTGCCGCATGATCGCGCCCGAAATCGAGGCGATTGCCGCAGAGGGCAAGGTCAAGGTCGGCAAGGTCAATGTGGACGAGCAGGCGCAGCTTGCCAACCGTTACGGCATCGAAAGCATTCCGACCGTTTTGATTTTCAAGGACGGCAAGCTTGTCGAGCGAGCAGTCGGCTATCGCAAGAAGGAGCAGTTGGAGGCGCTGCTTTGAAGCTGCCGATAACGTACCAAACCGTCAAATAATATTTGACGACAGCATCAGGCAGCGTTATCCGTGACTCTTTCCCACTCTTTGCGCTTTTTTCCTAATTTGTCATTCTGAGGAACGTAGTGACGAAGAATCCTTTCTCTATCGATAGTGCGAGGATCCTTCGCTGACGCTCAGGAGGACATATGTGCATTGCATGAGAAAATGTGACTAAATATTTCAAAAACGGCGGCAAAACGATCGTTGTTTGAAGCGGCAAGGGCTGCTTCGGACAGACGGTCGTTTTGCCGTATTCTTTTGAATCTTTTGAATATAATGCCTACGGGAAAATGCCGTGATTGTCCTGCGCTCCGCTTCCTGCGACAGGAAAAAAGACGGGATTTGTAATGTGGAAACCTGCCGGAATTTGGCAGCGCGGCGACATGCCCGGTGTCGAAAAAAGGGAGAGCCGGTATTGCAATTCAGGGGGAATTCGGTTATAATGGGAAGAAGAAAATGGCCGATTATAATCAGACTGCTAAAAAAGTTCCGGAAGCCGAGCAACTCGCGCCTGTCGGCGTACATAGGTACGGT
>JAEDKB010000098.1 GCA_016296045.1 Oscillospiraceae bacterium | reverse complement strand
GGAAGGCAGGGTCGGGGCTGCGGTAAAACATATTTGCGGCAGTATGACAGTCAACTAAAAATGTTTTTTATTATTATTGCACAGACCTGTGCAATAATAATTCTTTTTTTAATATGTATGTGTTGCAATTATGCTTCATTTGTGGTAAAATTTATAAGAATAAATATCATGGAAAGGAGTCGGCCATGTATTCCAACGCCTACGTCTGGTCGCGTGTTTTATCCTACCTCGAACAGCACTCGCCGTCGGCGGCTGTCATGTCCTATTTTGACGATGCCGAGATCGTGGAGCTGAACGAAGAAAAGCTTGTGATCTACTCTCCCTCCCCCTTCCGCAAGGACGTGATTACCAGCCGATACACCGAGCTGATTAAAGAAGCCATGCGCGATCAGTTCCAGACCGAAATTGAGCTGGTCGTTCTCGATGAGGAGGAATTTCCTCAATACTCCCTGAACAAAAAACGCCGCACCTTTGTGGAATTCAATTCGGATTACACCTTTGATACCTTTGTTGTCGGCTCGTCCAACAAGCACGCCTTTTCCGCTGCCGAAGCCGTCGCGGAGGAACGAACCTCCGCCTACAATCCGCTGTTTATCTACGGACAGAGCGGCTTGGGCAAAACGCATCTGCTCTATGCCATCGCCAACCGCATCCAGCAGAAGCATCCGGATTACAACATCGTCTATATCAAGGGCGATCAGTTTATCAATGAATTTATCGAAGCGGTCCGCAGCGGTAAAAACTTTGAATTCCGCGACAAATACCGCAATGCCGACCTGTTTTTGATTGACGATATTCAGTTTATCGCCGGCAAGGAGCAGACACAGGAGGAATTCTTCCACACTTTTAACTCCCTGCACGAAAACAACCGTCAGATCGTTCTGACCTCCGACCGTATGCCGAGCGATATGCTCCGTCTGGAGGACCGTCTGCGCACCCGTTTTGAATGGGGTCTGATTGTGGACATCCAGCCGCCCGACTACGAAACACGCTGGGCGATCACGAAAAACAAGGCACTTTCCCTCGGTCTGGCTCTGCCGGACGAGGTGTGTGACTATATTGCCGAAAATCTGACCAACAACGTCCGTCAGATCGAAGGCGCAGTGAAGAAAATCAAGGCGTATCACGATCTGGAGCACTGGGAAATCAACGTGACGAACGTTTCCCGTGTGATTAAGCTGATTATCCGCGAAAAAAAGGAAGCAACACCCGGCCTGATTATCAGCGAGGTCTGCCGCTTTTATTCCATCGAGGAAAGCACGCTGCGCAGCACCCAAAAAACAAAGGGCACGGCAGAGGCCCGTCAGGTTGCGATGTACCTCATCCGCAAAATGACAAGCCTTTCTCTGCCGGACATTGCCAAGGAATTCGGCAAGAATCACACCACCGTGCTCTACGGCATCCGCCGCGTCGAGGAAGAGCTTGCCAATCCGTCCAACGGTCTGCGCGATAATCTGCGCGACATCACCGCAAATATCGAATCCCGTCTTTGATTGAGTTATCCACATTGCCTGTTGATTGTGCAAAACTTTTCTGTGCATAACCGAAAAACGGTTTTTTTTGCACCTCGCCTGTCAATAACTTTCTTAGCTCTGCACAGGCGGCTGTGAATTGCAAAGCCTTGATTTTCAACGCTTGCGACCGGTTTTGCACATAAGTTTGCACTACTGACAATTACTACTAAAATATTTCCTTCCTATCTATTTAGAGAGAAAGAAAGTGAGGTTTCTGTTATGAAATTCACCTGTGAAAAAGCACTGCTGGTTTCCGCGATCTCCGTCGCCGGCCGTACCGTATCTCCCAAGAGCAATATTCCCTGCCTGGAGGGTATTTTGCTGCGTGCGGGAATCGGTGTTCAACTGACCGGCTTCAACCTGGAAACCGGTATCACCGTAAAGGTCGCCGCTGCCGTCACCGAAGCGGGTCTGTGCGTTATGCCCGCCCGCCTGTTCTTTGATATTGTCCGCAAGCTGCCGGATGATGAGGTCACCATCGAGGTTGACAGCAATCTGCAGGTTTCCATCCGCGGCGGCGCTTCCTCCTTCAAAATTACGGCGATGGATGCCGAGGATTATCCCGATCTGCCCGATGTAAATTCGGAACGGGGCATTTCCATTCCGCAAAATGCGCTGCGTGAAATGATCGGCGGAACGATTTTCTCCGTCTCTGAAAATCAGGCGCGTCCGATCCACACGGGCTGTCTGATGGAGGTCAGAGACGACGGCATCACCATGGTTGCGGTGGACAGCTTCCGTCTTGCCCGCAGAACCTGGCACAGTGAAACACCGATCGGTCGGGAAATGAAATTTGTCGTTCCGGCAACCGGTCTGCGCGAGGTGGAAAAAATTCTGTCCGAGACGGAGGAGCCGGTCGTTTTCACCCTGGGCGATAAGCATATTCTGTTTGAAATCGGCGACGCAACCCTCGTCTGCCGTATTTTGGAGGGCGAATTTATCGACTGGCGCCGGGTTGTGCCGACGGACAATTCCATCATTCTGACGGCGAATGTATCGGAGCTCATGAGCTCGATTGAGCGCGTCAGCCTGATCGTCTCCGAAAAAATCAAAAGTCCGGTTCGCTGCCTGTTTACGGAAAATCTGGCGGATTTTAAAACCGTCAACACCATCGGTTCCGCGCACGATACCTGCAGCATTTCCGGCAACGGCAAGGAGCTGGAGATCGGCTTTAACTGCCGCTATCTGCTCGACGCGCTGCGCGCCGTTCCGAGCACCGAGGTCACGCTGGAGCTGAAAAACGGCCTGAGCCCCATCGTCTTTACGCCGGTGGACGACAAGACGGACTTTTCCTATATGGTTCTGCCCGTCCGTCTGCATTGATGCTTTGATTTGACCGAACACTTTTACACAAAAATAACAGGTACTTTTTTATGAAAATCAGAATTCGTCGAAAGTCCGACAAGGATATTTCGGTTCCTATCACAACGGAATTTATCAAGCTGGAAAGCTTTCTGAAGCTGGCAAACGCCGTCGAATCCGGCGGTATGGCAAAAAACCTGATTCAGAACGGTGAGGTTCTCGTCAACGGCGAAAGCTGCACGATGCGCGGCAAAAAGCTCTATGACGGTGACAAAGTCGTCTTTGACGGCGTGACCTATCTTGTGAAACATGCGGATTGATCGACTGTATCTGCGGAATTTCCGCAACTATACCGAAATGAATACGGAATTTGTTCCGGGAGTCAATCTGCTCGTCGGCGACAATGCCAACGGCAAAACAAATCTTCTGGAAGCCATCTTCTATCTGTCTACGGCAAAGGCGTTCCGCGCAAAGCATGAAAATGAGCTTTTATTGTTCGGCTCGGAATTTGCGGAGCTTTCCGCAAAGGTCTTTTCGCAGGAACGGGAGCAGGAGCTGAAGGTTCTGCTCTTTGAGGGCAGACGTCCGCGCCAGCTTTGGCTCAACGGCGTCAAGCAGAAAACGGCTGCCGGAATCGCCGGCGTGCTGACGAGTGTGCTGTTCTGCCCCGAAGATTTATCCGTTTTGAAAAAGGGTGCAGCGCCGCGCCGCCGTCTGCTCGATAACGTGATTATGCAGCTTCGTCCCAACTATGCCGCCGCGCTTTCGGAATACAACCGCCTGCTCGATCAGAAAAGCGCCGTTTTGAAGGATTGGAGGGACAATCCCTCCCTTTTGGAGGTGCTTCCGGAATATAACACGCGCATGGCGCAGGTCGGCGCGCTGATTATCTCCTATCGGGCACGATTTCTCAAGGCGCTCGAAGAATGTGCTGCGGAATTCCACACCGAATTTTCCGGCGGCACGGAACAGTTGACGATCAAATATAAGACGGTTTCCAATATTGACGATCCGTTTGCTCCGCCGGACATTTTGCGCCAGAAGCTTGCGGAGCATCAGGCGATGCATGAACGGGCGGAGCTGGACAGCGCGCAATGCCTGTCCGGTCCGCATAAGGACGATTTTGAAGCTGCGCTCAACGGTCTTCCGATCAATCTCTATGCCTCGCAGGGGCAGACGAGAACGGCGACCATTTCCATTAAGCTGGCAGAACGCGAGCTGATGAAGCGCGACAGCGGAGAAGAGCCGATTCTGCTTCTGGACGACGTGCTTTCCGAGCTGGATGCCGGACGGCAGGATTTCGTGCTCAACAAGCTCAAAAGCGGTCAGGTATTCATTACCTGCTGCGAGACCGACCGCCTGACGGAGCTTGGTCAGGTGCTTCGGGTCGAAAAAGGAGCGATTTTATAATGTATGTGTCCATCGGCGCGGATTTTGCCGTGCGGGAACGATCCATCATCGGAATTTTTGACCTGGATAATACCTCCTGGTCAAAGCATACCCGTAATTTTTTGCGCGAGGCGGAACAGCAGGGTGAGGTTGTAACAATTTCCGACGACCTTCCGAAAAGCTTTATTCTGACCGAAGAATTCGGCTTAAATCGCATTTATCTGACGCAGTTCAGCCCGTCTGCTCTGGAACGACGCATCAAATAAATCTCTGTCAGAAATGTCATCCTGAGACAGAACTGTCATCCTGAGCGAATGCGAAGGATCTTCACGGTATCGATAGAAAAAAGATTCTTCGTCACTTCGTTCCTCAGAATGACAAAATAGGAAAAAAGGAAAAGATTCTTCGTCGCTGCGCTCCTCAGAATGACATAAACTGAAGACTTTCCCGTAGTGCATATATGCTTTTAATATGTCATCCTGAGCGAATGCGAAGGATCTTCACGGTATCGATAGAAAAAAGATTCTTCGTCACTTCGTTCCTCAGAATGACAAAATAGGAAAAAAGGAAAAGATTCTTCGTCGCTGCGCTCCTCAGAATGACAAAGAGGGGAAAGAAGAGAACCAGCAAAAACCTAAAGGAGGACAAAAAATGTCCGAAAATGAAATGAACATCACCAATGTAAACGAGGAATATGACGCTTCCCAAATTCAGGTTCTGGAGGGTCTGGAAGCGGTTCGCAAGCGTCCCGGTATGTATATCGGCTCGACCTCGGTTTCCGGTTTGCACCATCTGGTCTATGAGATTGTGGACAACGCCATCGATGAGGCGCTTGCCGGCTACTGTAAGCATATCACCGTGACCATCAATCCCGGCAACACCATCACCGTAACCGACGACGGACGCGGTATCCCCGTTGACATCCAGCCGCAGACCGGCAGGCCGGCACTTGAAGTCGTTTACACCGTTCTGCACGCGGGCGGTAAATTCGGCGGCGGCGGTTATAAGGTCTCCGGCGGTCTGCACGGTGTCGGCGCTTCCGTTGTCAACGCGCTGTCCGAATGGCTGCGTGTGCAGGTCCATAAGGACGGCAAAATTTATGAAATGGCATTTTCCCGCGGCAGCATCACGCAGGAAATGAAGGTCATCGGCAGCACCGACAAGCACGGCACCTGCGTCACCTTCAAGCCCGATCCCGAGATGTTCGACACGCTGGAATATGATTATGACGTGCTTCACACCCGTATGCGCGAGCAGGCGTTTTTGAATGCCGGTCTGCACATCACGATCACCGATGCGCGCAGCGAGGACGGCGAGAGCGACTCCATGTGCTACGAGGGCGGTATCCGCGAATTTGTCACATGGATCAACAAGAACAAGACCGCGCTGCATGAAAATCCGATCTACCTTTCCGGCAGCCGAGGCGATTCCGTGGCGGAGATCGCCATGCAGTATAACGAGGGCTACAATGAGGTTCTGGTCTCGTTTGCAAACGACATCCATACGCCGGAGGGCGGCATGCACGAGACGGGCTTTAAGACGGCTCTGACCCGTGTGCTCAACGCCTACGGCACAAAATACGGCATCATCAAGGGCGACGATAAGGTCTCCGGTGAGGACTGCCGCGAGGGTCTGACGGCGATTATCTCCGTCAAGCTGCCCGAAGCGCAGTTTGAAGGTCAGACCAAGCAGAAGCTCGGCAATGCCCATATCCGCACGCTGGTGGACAATATCGTTTCCAATCAGCTTGCGACCTTCTTTGAAGAAAATCCTGCCGTCGCCCGAACCATTCTGGACAAGGCAATGATGGCAAACCGTGCCCGTGAGGCCGCAAGACGCGCCCGTGAGAGCATCCGCCGCAAGAGCGTGCTGGAGGGCGAACGTCTGCCCGGCAAGCTGGCCGACTGCAATGAGCGCGATCCGTCTCTGACCGAGCTTTACATCGTCGAGGGCGACAGCGCGGCAGGCTCTGCCAAGGGCGGCAGAGATTCCCGTTTTCAGGCGATCCTTGCCA
>JAEDKB010000097.1 GCA_016296045.1 Oscillospiraceae bacterium | reverse complement strand
GAATGTCTTTCCGTCGCGCTCAACCATCTCGTTCCACATGGATGCCGGACGCACCCAAATACCGCGCTCGCCGTAAAGCGCCCGATAGACAACCATTTCTTCCAGTGTCTCGGAATGGCGCGCCGTACAGAGCACCTCATATTCATTGCCCTTGAAATGGCGGTATTTTCCTGTTTTGATTTCCATTTTTTAGACCTCCTTAGCAGCGGTATTATACATAATTCGACCGAAAAAAGCAAGCCGTAAGATTGTCCTTTTCATTTGCGGCAAAATGTGGTATAATATTTGGCGCAAAAAATCGATGGAGGAAACCCATGGAAGAAATCATTCAAGCATTGTCTTCGGAGCTGAATCAGCCCCTGCAATATGTAAAAAATGTCATAGAACTTCTCGACGAGGGCAACACCATTCCCTTTATTGCCCGCTACCGTAAGGAGGTTCACGGCGCAATGGACGACACCACGCTGCGCACGCTGGCTGACCGGCTGCAATATCTGCGGAATCTGGCACAGCGCCGCGATGAGATCTGCCGCTCCATTGAGGCGCAGGGGAAATTGACGACGGAGCTTTCTTCTGCCATTGAAAACGCCAAAACGCTCTCGGAACTGGAGGATCTCTACCGTCCTTATAAGCCAAAGCGCCGCACCCGTGCGACCATCGCCAAGGAAAAAGGCTTGGAACCGCTCGCCGTACAGCTTTTCTCTCAGGAAAGGGAGCTTCCCGCCCCCGAAACGCTTGCACAGGAATACATCAATACCGAACTTGGTGTAAACAGTATTGAGGAAGCGCTTGCAGGCGCGTCGGATATCATTGCGGAAATGATATCCGACGATGCAGCGATTCGCAAGGCGCTGCGCAGCCTGATGCAGCGTATGGCCGTTGTCCGCTCCGTTGCCGCAAAGGGCAAGGAGGAGGAAACCTCCGTTTATCAGCTTTACTATGATTTTTCACAGCCACTGTCCAAAATTCAGGGGCATCAGGTGCTTGCCCTAAACCGCGGTGAGCGCGAGGGCTTCTTAAAGGTCACGCTGGAAATCGACCACGAGCAGGCGCTGCTGTGTGTCCGCCGTGCCGTTTTGATTCCCGGCAGCAACGCCAATGCCTTTGTCCGCGCTGCGGCAGACGACGCTTATGACCGTCTGATCGCCCCCAGCATGGAACGCGAGCTGCGTACCGCTCTGACTGACGATGCAAGCGAAGGCGCCATTCACAACTTTGCGCTCAATCTCCGCCCGCTGCTGATGCAGCCGCCGGTCAAGGGTCATGTCACCATGGGTCTTGACCCCGGATACAGCCACGGCTGCAAGGTGGCAGTCGTTGACGCGACCGGCAAGGTGCTCGACACTGCCGTGGTCTATCCCACCTTCTCCAAGGCCAAGCGCGAAGAAGCGATCGCCACACTGTCTCGTCTGATTGCAAAGCACCGTGTAGAGCACATCGCCATCGGTAACGGCACCGCCTCCAGGGAAACGGAAAATGCCGTTTGTGAGCTGCTCGGCAGGGTCAAGGGCGTTTCCTATATGATCGTTTCGGAGGCAGGCGCCTCTGTCTACTCCGCTTCCCCCCTTGCAGCAGAGGAATTTCCGCAATACGATGTCAATCTCCGCAGTGCCGTTTCCATCGCACGAAGAATGCAGGATCCCTTGGCAGAGCTGGTCAAAATCGATCCGAAAGCGATCGGTGTCGGTCAGTATCAGCACGATCTGCCCGAAAAGAGGCTCGACGAAGCTCTGAGCGGTGTTGTTGAAGACTGCGTCAACGCAGTCGGCGTGGATCTGAACACAGCTTCCTCCTCTCTGCTGCGCAGAGTATCGGGTCTGAACGCAACCACTGCCAAAAATATTGTAACCTATCGCGAGGAAAACGGCGCGTTCACTGCCAGAAAGCAGGTTTTGAAGGTTCCGAAGCTCGGCGCAAAAGCCTATGAGCAGGCCGCCGGCTTCCTGCGCGTGCCGGAAAGCAAGCAGATTCTTGACAATACCGGCGTACATCCGGAGTCCTATGATGCGGCGGAAACGCTTCTGGCTCTGTGCGGCTACACGCTGAAGGATGTTGCTGACGGAAAGCTTGCCGAACTGAATGAGCGTCTGGAAGCCTACGGCGTTTCCAAAGCCGCGGAAACCTGCGGTGTCGGCATTCCCACACTTCGGGATATCGCAAAGGAATTATGCAAGCCAGGCCGCGATCCGCGTGACGAGCTGCCTGCCCCGATTCTGCGCACCGATGTTCTGGAAATGAAGGATCTTAAGCCCGGCATGGTTCTGACCGGAACGGTTCGGAACGTCATCGACTTTGGCGTTTTTGTCGATATCGGTGTCCATCAGGACGGTCTTGTGCATATCTCCCGTGTGTGCAACAAGTTTATCAAGCACCCCTCCGAGGTTGTTTCCGTCGGTGACATTGTAAAAGTCGCGGTGCTTGAAGTGGATGAAAAACGCAAACGCATCAGCCTTACCATGCGCGATCTTCCGAAAGAAGGCTGAGCAATAAATAATATTCTTCCGCTTCGGCGGAAAATACGATAGATCATTTTGAGGACAGCTATGAAACGAATTGTCAGTATCCAGGATCTTTCCTGTATCGGCAAGTGCTCGCAGAGCATTGCTTTGCCTGTACTTTCCGCTATGGGCATCGAATGTGCCACCCTCCCCACCGCGCTGTTATCGGCACACACCGCCTTTGACCACTTTGTCAGCCGCGAGCTGACCGACGGTTTTGCTCCCATTACCGCGCATTGGAAGTCCATGGGCGTACATTTTGATTCGATTTATACCGGCTATCTCGGCTCAGAGGATCAGGTCGCACCGGTACAGCGGTTTTTTGACGATTTCGGCACAGAAGATACTTTGATTTTCGTTGACCCTGTGATGGCCGATCACGGGAAGCTTTACTCCGGCTTTACGCCCACCTTCCCCGAAAAAATGAAAGAGCTTTGCAGGCGCGCCGACATCATCACACCGAATGTCACCGAGGCCTGCCTTCTGACGCATACACCCTACAGCGAATTTCAAAGCGAAGCCGATATTCGCGCACTTCTGGAAAAGCTGCTGCAGCTCGGTCCGCGCACCGCGATCATTACCGGCATCCGTCCGGATGAGCGCCATATGTGCGTTGCAACAATGAGCGCCGACGGAAACCTCAGTCTGCACGAAACGTACTATTACCCTGCCGTATTCTACGGTACCGGTGACTTGTTCGCTTCGACCTGTGTCGGTGCGCTTACGCTCGGCATCCCTGCGGAAAAAGCCATCGCCACGGCTGCCGATTATGTTCTGGAAACCATCCGCGTTACCGCTGCCGATCCGGAGGCACGCTGGTACGGTGTCAATTTTGAGGAAACGCTGCCCTATCTGATGATGTTGATTGGCAGACTGCCGAAAACGGAGGAAGCAAAATGAAACTGATCTCCAGTCCTTCCCTGCGAAAGCGAAACGACAATCTTCCGCTGCTGCTTTCTTTTTTCATTCCCTTTGCGGTGTGCTGCTTCGCCTTTACGATTGTATCTCTCATTTTCGCCAAAAGGGGTCTGTATCCCTTCGGCAATGATATGATCCTTGCCCACGACGGATGGCATCAGTACTATCCCTTCTTCGCCGATTTCCGCAATCGGCTGGTAAACGGCGGCTCCCTGCAATATACATGGAACATCGGTATGGGTACCGGCTATGCCTCGCTGTTTGCTTACTATTTGTCCAGCCCGCTCAATGTGCTGTGTGTGTTGGTTCCGTCTGATTATCTGCCGGAGCTTTACGCTTTTCTGACGATTCTGAAAATTTCCTTTTCCGGACTGTTTTTTGCCATGTATCTGCGGATTGTCTACCGCAAAAACGATCGGATGATTCCCGTCTTTGCCCTCATGTACGCCTTTTGCTCATGGGTCTGCGGATACTACTGGAATACCATGTGGCTCGATGCCTTTGCTCTGCTTCCGCTGTTTGTTGCAGGCACGGTCAGCCTGCTGCGTGACGGTAGATTCCGTCTGTATATTGCCGCCCTTGCCCTGACCCTTTGGTGCAACTATTATATCGCGTATATTTGCTGCATTTTTATCCTGCTGTGCTTTATCGGCTACTGCATCGTCTGTTGGAACGGCTTTCAAAATTTCCTGCGCCGTTTCCTTCGGATCGGCATCTGCACGCTGATTGGTGTCGGTCTGACCGCCGTTTTGCTCATTCCCACATTGCAGGCAATTCAGACGACCTATTCCGCAAAGTCAAAAGAAGTGCATATGCTGGCAATGAATATTGTCAGCGGTGTCTACGGCATACCGGAGGAGGGGCAGAGTATTTTCGGTCTTTTGAAATCCGAAACGATTCCGAACTTCCTCAAAGCAAGCAGAAAGGTGCTTTCCGGTCTGATGACGAATCCGTCGATCACCTCCATGGAAGGTCTTCCGAATATCTTCTGCGGCTTCTCCACTGTCATTCTTGCCATTTATTATTTCTTCTGCAATAAGATCAAGCTTCGGGAGAAGATTTTGAACCTGCTTCTGCTGTTTTTCCTGATGGCCAGCTTTATTCTGCGCGGTCTGGATTATGCGTGGCACGGTTTCCATTTCCCCAATATGCTGCCCTACCGCTTCAGCTTCCTGTTCAGCTTTGTGCTGATCGGCATGGCCTACCGCGCCTACCATCTGATCGACGGCTTTAAAAAATGGTATCTTGCGATTCTCATTCCCCTCGCCGCTCTGTTGATTGTCAATCTGATCGGTGACGAAAAAACCGGAGAGATCCGTTTCGCGCTGAATATTGCCGTACTGCTTGCAATGGTGATTTTTTTCCTTCTGCGCGCACCAAAGCGCCTGCGCAGAACGCTTTCTTCTCTTTTGCTCTGCACAACGGTAACCGTGGAAATGCTGGTGTGTCTCGGTCTCGGCATATCAAAGGTAGGCTTTACTTCAAGAGAGGATTATCCAAAGCAGTCCCCCGGTGTGCAAGCGCTGCTGGAATATGCAAAGATCAACACCGATGAGCTGTTTTGGCGCACCGAAGTCTCTAAAACCCAGACATTGAACGACGGCGCGCTCAACAACTACCACGGCGTTTCCATTTTTACCTCGTCTGCAAACGTCAATTTTAATCGCTTTACCCGCTCGCTCGGACTGTCCTCATGGCCCGGCAGCAACCGCTTCTCCTATTATGAAGCTTCCCCCTTTACCAATACCATGTGTTCCATTCGCTATATTCTTGATCGGGATGCCAAGCATCTGGATCCCAGATTCAATACGCTGGTTGCCACCTCGGATGATGTCAATCTTCTAGAGTGCAGCGGCTATATCTCCCTCGGCTTTATGACAGATCAGAATCTGGAGCAGTTCGTCACCGCGGAAACCTCCTACAATCCTTTCCCGGAGCAGGAGACGATGTTCTATCTCGCAACCGGCATTGAGGAGCCGCTGTATAGCATTTTGCAGCACAAATCGCTGCAATGCTCCGATAACTGCACATTGGAAGCAAGCGGTACCAGCGGCACACAATACACCTATTCCACACAGGGTGCCTCCGAACGCTCCAGCTTCAGCATCTGTTATACGGCGGTAGGAAGCGGTCTTTATTGCGCTACCACAAAGGCAAACGATGCTACGGAGGTTCATGTTTACCGAAACGGAGAGCTTGTCTGTTCGCGTAATATCAAGGCGCGCTCACTCTTCTCGCTGGGCGAATTCAACGCCGGTGACGAGATTAAGCTGACCTATTTTATCGATGCGGGACATGACGGAACCATTTCACTCGATGTCCGTCTGCATAACGACTCCGTTTACCGTCAGGGTCTTGAGACCCTTGCCGATGAGCCTTGGGTGCTGACGGAGTTTTCCGACACGCATCTGGTCGGTACCGTTGAGGCAAAAAAAGACGGCCTGTTCTATACCTCCATCCCCTATGAGCCGGGTTGGACCGCCACGGTGGACGGCACACCCATTGCGCTTGCCGAAACCTATGATCCCTCCGCGGATGCGGTAAAGCTGACCGACGCCGTCATTTCCTTCCCGCTCTCGGCCGGAACCCACACGATCGAGCTGAATTATTCCACGCCCGGTCTTGGTCTGGGCGCTTTGATCTCCGGCATCAGCGTATTGGCGCTTGCGCTTCTGCTTTGGCTTTGCCGCGGAAAGCACGTTCTTATCCCCGACAGAGCGCCGGAGGAAATCGAAAGCCGTGCGGAATGGAAAGCGCTGGCAGAAGAGGATTTCCAGAAGCTTTCCGAGCTTACCATGCCGGAATTGACGCGTCCGCAAGCGCCTCCGGAAGAAGATGAAACCGCATCAAAAGCAGCGGAGGATCCTCCCTCGGAAGAAACCGAATAACGCAGAAGGAGCTGTTGCAAAACAATCATTTTGCAACAGCTCC
>JAEDKB010000096.1 GCA_016296045.1 Oscillospiraceae bacterium | reverse complement strand
TTTGACTTCCATCGCAACTCGCGCCCTACCGTACCTATGTACGCCGACAGGCGCGGGTTGCTCGGCTTCCGGGTTTTTTTTGCAGTCTGCCATATGTATCAAAGGAGTAAAAATCATGTTTTGCAGAAATTGCGGAAATGAGATGTCAGACAAGGATCGCTTCTGTACAAAGTGCGGCAAAGCCTCCGCAGATGCCGTCATGCCGCTCACGCCTCCGGTAAAGAAGGAGCCGTACAGCAGCACACTGATCCTGGTATTCGGAATCGTAAGCCTGGCGCTTGAAATGATCGGCGGTATCGTCTTCGGCGCGATCACAATGCACATGGCAAAGGCGTATGCCAATGCGGGTTGCCCGTTGACCGGCAAGGTGAAGACCGGCAGAATTCTCGGCATCGTCGGCTTTATCAACGGAATTGTAACGACGGTTGTGTATGTGATCTTTGTGATCGCCTTTTTCGCGGTGCTGTCCGATTTCTTTACCGAGCTGTTTTCCCATGGCTATGTCTATTAACGGATTTTGACAAAATCGAATATCGGAAAAGACAGAAACGGATCTGCCGTTGTGCGGGAGGATGCTCTTCCTCTGACAATGGCAGATCCGTTTATAATTTTTTAATCAGGCATCATTAACCGGCGCGTGCGACTGCCGCAGAGCAGAAATCCAGCACCTGCGCCATAAACTGTTCGTCCAGCTCATACAGACGTGTATAGTTGACGGAGTCAAAAAATGTCTGCAATTCCTGCGGCGGAATCTCTCCGTTGTACTCCTCCTGCAAGGCTTCCAACCGTGTCCGGCAAAGCTTTGCATACTGCGCGGCGTCTGCGGTGAGCCATGCGGTGCTGTGGCTGCTTCGCCCATCCTCCGTCACCGAAAGAAATACCGCTTCGGGATTTGTAATCTGCTCGCGGTGAGAGTAGATGCTCAGCTCCTCCGGGATTACGGTGTCGTTTGTTCCGTAGACGATCATCACGGGCTTGTCCACGGAATTGATGGTGTCGAGCGCTGATGTGTCGGCATCCTTTCCGAAGATCAGATAGTTTTGCAGGCACAGGAACGGATAGCCGGCATCGGCGAGCACCCCAACGTGCTGCTTTGCGAAATAATACATGGTTTCTACCGGAGAATTAAACGCGGCAATACTGACTGCGCCGGAGATTTCGCTGCTGTCCAGCGCCGTAGCGGCAGCATAGCCGCCGATGCTGTGACCGTAGAGAACAATCGGAAGTCCGGCGGTCTCCGGCGCCTCGGAAGCAAACGCGATGGCGGCCAGTGCGTCACATTTCGCCTGCGACAGGCCGCGAGTGCCCGCACCCTCGCTGGAGCGGACACCGGTTCCGTCATAGGCGAGCACCGCCCAGCCGTGATCCACAAAATACATCATTTCCGCCAGATGCGATTCAGCCCCGCCGCCCGCGCCGGAGATCAGGATAATCAGGCCGTTTTGATTGTCTGTACCGCATAGGTAGCCGTGCAGAAGATTTTCTCCGGAGGGAAATTGGATTTCCCGAAAGGGATATTGCTTGGAATCCACATCAGATATGTGCAGCTCCAGAGTTTCCGGAACGGTTTCGCTGCGCCCGAAAAATGTACGGAAGATCACCGCTGAGGCGATCATGGAAAGAATCGAAAAAGTGAGCAAAAAAATCATAATTCCGACAAGCACCCGTTTCAGATGATGTTGCCGTTTGCGTGCGCTGACGGTCAGCTTCACTGCTGCCACCCTCACTTTCCAACGGCACGGTAGGATTCTAACCCTCCGCGCCGGTTTTTATACATTATATAATGATGCAGAAAGCCTGTCAAGAAAGGCCCAAAGACAAGCAACTCACACCCGTCAGCGTACAGAAGTACGGCAGAGTGTGAGTCGCGCAGTAAGTCAAAATGCTTGCGAAGCAAGATTTTTCAACCGCTTTCATATTTGGAAGGTCAAAGCCATCAAAAAAGCCGCAACCAACGCGGTGCGCGAAAATGGGGTGTTTCATTTTGACGGTTTGGAGCTTTACGACAGGCTGATACGAATACCTGACAGAAATCTTGAATTTTTTCCGGAGCACCTCCCGTATATGTCATTCTGAGGAACAAAGAATCTTTTCTCTATCGAAGGTGCGAAGATCCTTCGCTTTCGCTCAGGATGACATAGAAAGAAACCATGGTTTGGCATGCTTGTTATGAGGCTGCTTCATTCATTGTTTTCAGGGCAGTCCGAGGAGCACAGAATGCTGTGCTCCTGCCATATCAGTTTTCCAGTTGCTTGCCCAAAAAGCCTGCCACTGTCTGCGCCAGCATTTGTTCGGATTCGGAGGGCGCCGCGTCGTTTTCGTTCATCAAAAGCATCACGCAGCCCATCAGATCTCCCTCGGAAATGATCGGGGCGGCAACCCCCAGATGATAACGATCCACAGCTTCCGCAGGTCGGAGGGGCGTATCTCCGGCGCGGTAACGGTAGCTTTTGCGCTGCTCCATCAACTGTTCCAGCTCCACGGAGTTCCGCTTTTCCAGCAAATCCCGTTTCGGAGCGCCGGCAACGGCAATGATCGAGTCCCGATCGGAAACCGCGGCAATATGCCCGGTGTTTTTCCCGATGGATTCACATAGCTGCGCGGCAAAATCCTGTAAATCTCCCATGGGGGAATACTTCTTAAAAATCACTTCTCCGTCTTTTTCCGTAAAAATCTCCAGCGGATCACCCTCGCGGATGCGCAGGGTGCGGCGGATCTCCTTGGGAATTACAACACGTCCCAGATCGTCAATGCGGCGCACGATACCGGTTGCTTTCATATCACAAATCTCCTTTGCTGCTTTTTCTTGCGTTTCTATTGTCTGCAAACAAAGGGGAATTATGCAACTTTCCTGTTTTTCACGCAATCAAAAATCATGCAAAAAAGAGATGCGTGTCAGGCATTTTGAACTGCTTTGAAGAAAAATGAAAGGGACGGAGCGAAAAAGAATGGGCGGAAAAGCTGTCTTATGACTCGATAATGTTCTGAATATAGCGCATCAAGATGGTTGCGACCTGAGCGCGGGTAGCGTGTCCCTGCGGATCAAGATAGATCCTGCCATCGGTATGATTTGTGCCGCCGATCAGCTTTTCGCCCACGGCCCACTGCATTGCCTCCAGCGACCAGTCTCCCACACAGGCTTTGTCCGGGAAATCGTTCAGCTCGGCACAAAGCTCGGTGCTGATGCCCTTGCTTTGGGAATAGCGGTGCAGAATGACCGTGAGCTGTTCACGGGTGATCGTGCCGTTTGGCTCAAACAGATCGCCGCCCATACCGTTGACGATCCCGTTTGCCGCCGCCCATGCAACGGCCTTATAGTACCAGCTTCCGTCTTGCTCATTTACGTCGGCAAAGCTGCTTTCAAAGCCTTCCGGCGCACCTTCATAGCGCCATAGCACAGTCACAAGCATTGCGCGGGACATTGTCATGTCCGGCTCAAAGGTTGCTAAGCCGGTTCCGTTCATGTAACCTCTCTGCACGATAAAATCAATGTTATCATGATACCACGCAGCGAAAGGAATATCATTGAAGGTATGTGAAGCGCAGCTTGGCGAAGGAAGATAGTCCGTCCGGTAGCCGCCGCAGTTGGTGCATTGATATTTGATATATCCGTCCTTGGTGTCTGTGCAGCTTACGGATTCGACGAGCTGATAGTCATGGCCGAATGCGGGAAGAAGCTTTTGCATTTCCAGCACCTGACCGCAGATGGCGCAATGGCTGCCTGCCGTGAAACCGTCTGTCGTGCAGGTGGCGGCCTTTGCCGCATCGGCTACGGGAACGTGGTCGCCGCTGTGCTCCAGCGAGCGGCTTCTGGCTGCGCAGGTATAGATTCTTCCGTTATAGACCAGATAGCCCTCAGCGTTCACAGACGATCTGGGAATTGTCCTTTTACGCGCCACCGGAGGTGTCTGCTCATAGATCGTGATCGTCTGATCGGTCATGCCGCCGACCCAGATGATATGCTCCATGCTTGCATCATACAGCGCATCGCCGGGAAGGATTTCGTCTGCCTTGACTGTTCTGGTAGAAAGTGTGTAGTTTGACAGCAGCGAGGCAACACCGCCGTAAGCAGGCGTTTCTCCGTACATAAAAGCGCCCCCAAGCACTTCGCTGAGGAAGGTCGCGCAGCAGGAGCCGTAAATCGGGCCGGTGCGGATTTCTCCGACGGAGTTGCAGAAAAATGTGGTGGAGCAGTTGTCGCCTGCAATATAGGTGTACTGCTGGAGAGACAGCAAGCTGTTCATACCAAGCTCAAAGGAAAACAGCGTATAAGGCATACCGATGACGACTTCGCCCTCCTCGAAGTAATTGCGCCCGTTGTAAAGCGAGCCGTTCCATGTGGAGATGCGATATCCGGCGACCCATTGATAGTTTACGATCGCCTCCGCACGGGCGAGCATTTCTTCATACGCTCCGGTCGGAGTTGCTGCCTGCACCGTCAGATCGGGCAGGAGGCTGAACAGCAGCACCGCAGCCAGCAGGAATGTAAAAATTTTGCGCATAGGAAACCGTCCTTCTCTTCCGTTTTTATCTATTCTATCATAATATCACGTCCGGTTACAAGAACGGATTTTCAAAAGCAGCGAAATTGTTTGCAGGAGGGAGGATAAGCTGCAATCCGAACCGCGGCGGCGTTTTCATATAAGCCGAAGGCTTTATTTCTTATTAAAATGGCAGGCACCGCCCATCGGGCAGTCCGCGCATCCGCAGCCGCAGGAGGATTTCCCTTTTTTCCTGCTTTTTACCATGCTGACCAGAATCGCCGCGACAACGGCAATCAGCACAGCGCAGATCATGATTGTTGCAAAATTTTCCGAAAGCCAAGCAAGCATTTTCTTATCTCCTGTTCATAATCGTTTATTTCGTCACTTTAACGCGTTTGGTCAGTTTTGTCGCCTCGTGATAGCGCTTGATGAACAGCATATACACCATCACTGCAAGCACGGCGATTGCCGCAATCAGACCGATGACATTCAGACTGCCGGTAAGCGCCGAGCCAAACTGGTAGATCATCAGGCAAACCGCATACGCAAACACGCACTGATATGAGCGGGAAAAGCGTTGATTTTACTGCATTTCTTGACAGTTTCCCAGAAACATTATAAATCCCCAAAAACACAGATTTTCAAATATACTATGTTTTGGGTAAGTCTCAACATCATTTTTCGAGGCACCGTAATTTGAGTTTTGCATCTGTGAAAATGTCAATAAAACTGTGATTTTATTGACAGAAATGCGGGATTTGCAAGGCTTTCAGCGTAAAAAAAGACCTTGCAAGATTTCTCTTGCAAGGTCAATTTTTCTATTGTGGTCTTACAAATTGGGTATTGCCCCGAACATGGGCGTTACCTCAATCAAGTCCTTTATAGCCTGTGCAGCATAACGTAAAATGGAGAACGTTTTTTGCTCCCTATTTCACTTACAGAGCCAGGATTCTTTCATCTGTTATAGTTCCGTAAATATATGACGGTCCCCAGCATCCTATCTTTCCGATTTTTGTGGGTGTAGGAGTTCCAATCATTATCGCTCTTTCAAAACAATCTTTTTTGATTTTAGCACCTTTTATATTAACAACAATTATGCAATCACTGTGAACTCTGTATGTATACGGTTTCCCTTTAATTGTGTGAAATATATCGCCCTCATGTCGTTTGATATTATTCCATATTGTTTCAATATTCATATAAATCTCTCCTTAGTATTTGTTTTTGAAGAAAATGCCTCTAATCAATCCAAACAAGATGCCGCCGATAAACAGTCCTGTTTTCCGACCTTTTCTTTTCATATACTCAACCTCACCTTAAAGCTTGTATTTAATTTTGAGTGTAGAGGAATATCCGCTTGCTGTTTCAAATAAAACTATATCCTCATTTCCCATACATTGACGCATTGCGTTACAAACCATCGGCATTGAAGATTTTAGCTTTTTCTCTCGATGAATATCTCCTGCAACTAATATCAAAAAACTTTCCCCATTATTTCTGGCCGCGTTTTTACATTCCTCGATATAGTCCCGAATTTCTCTTGTGCTTATTTTGTTGATTCCTCGTTCTTTTTTTCGCTCTTTTTCCATCAAATCGTTGACTTGCTCTTCCAACACCTTAATTCTATCAAGTAGTTCTAAAATGATTTTATCGTAGTTCATACCATTCTCTCCTTCTGTTCTAATAGAATTCTATCATAATTCTATTAGAATGTCAATATGTGAATTGAATTATCACATAATTTTTGAAAGGAGTGCACTTGGCGTATGTAAGGCTTTCAGCGTAAAAAAAGACCTTGCAAGATTGCTCTTGCAAGGTCAATTTTTCTATTGTGGTTTTACAAATTGGGTATTGCCCCGAACATGGGCGTTACCTCAATCAAG
>JAEDKB010000095.1 GCA_016296045.1 Oscillospiraceae bacterium | reverse complement strand
AACAAATCAGCAGCTTGCAGCAAAAAGGGACTCGCCCTGAAGCCATCGCAGCAGCTCCATCGGTGTTGCCGGTGCTCCGGCGGTGCTGAATCTGGTTCGTCCGGGAACCAGTTCCTCCGGTTCATTGCTTTCAGACCAGATCACACGCTGTAACAAGCGCTCATTGCAGTTTTTTAAGCCGCCTTCGGGAATCGGACGCCATTGCAGAACAATGCTCGCCTGAAAATTATCCGATGTCCAACGGTCAAAGTTGGTCGTCGGGCTCTTCCAAAGCCAGCGGCATAGCCGGCCGTTATCGTTATTCGTCAGCTTCAGATACCCGTTGTGAATATCCTGTGTGCAGCGCATCAGCCAAATCACATGGTATCCGGCCTTTTGGAAGAATTCACAGACATCAAAAAAGCTCGACTCCATCAGCAGCCCGTCCTGCAACATCATGATATAATGATTCATCTGGACAAAGGCTGTAACGGTCTGCCCGTCCATCGTAATCGGAACATCCCGATTTTCCGGCGGAACAAGGCTCTGCCATTGCCGTTTCCATGTTTCAGGGTCACATTGGTGCAGCTCGCTGTGCCGGAACAGGTCAAAAATCATCGTTCTCTCTCCTTGTCTGTTACGAATCCTTACGCGTCATAAAACGCTTTTACTCCGATATCACGGCTTTGGGCGGACTTCGATCCGATATTCAATCATACCCGCAGTCTCTTCCTCGATCACGATGGCATAAACCACCTGCAAAGTGCCTCCGTTTTCCCGAATATTCGAACGGATTTCCTCGGCACGGACGGCGATCATCAGAGCGCCAAAGCCCGTGTCGTACAGAGAGTGATCCTCCTGCCCGACAACAAAAGTCATTTTTGACTCAATGCTGCCGGTTCGCGTCAGAGTGACGCTGTCCTTACCGATACAGAAGGATGTCCGCGTTCCGGTCAGTCCTGTCAGTTCGCTTTCTTCATAGGACAGTATGACCATATCGCCGTCGATCTGCATTTCGCCCTCGGTCACCAGCTTGGTTGTTTCCGGCTTCTCAGCCTGAAAACGCTGCGTACTGGAAATTGTCAGAAGTACCTTCTTTTCGATCATTTTGCCTCCATTGCCAATTCCAACAGGCGGTCAAGCAGCTGCGAATACGGAATTCCGCTTGCCGCAAAGAGCTTGGGATACATGGAGATTGAGGTAAAGCCCGGAATCGTGTTGATCTCGTTGAAAACAACCTCGTTTCCTTCGTAGGTCACAAAGAAGTCTACACGGGAAAGGCCCTTGCAGCCCAGCGCCTGATATGCTCTGACTGCCGCTTCACGCACCGTTTCGGCTGTCTGCTCATCAATTCGCGCCGGAATATACAGACGTGCACAGTCGGAAATATACTTTGCATCATAGTCATAGAATTCCGTTCCGGCGTCGATCTCTCCGCAGATAGACGCTGCCGGCGCATCATTGCCCAGAACGGCAACCTCAACCTCATGGCCGTTAATAAACTCTTCCACCAGGATTTTTCGGTCAAACTTTGCCGCGTCCCGCAGTGCTGTCAGCAGAGCCTCGCGGTTTTTCGCCTTGGAAACGCCAACGGAAGAGCCGGTCCCTGCCGGCTTGATAAAAACAGGATAGGAGAATTTCTTTTCCACCGCATCCAGCACGGCTTCCGGATTGCTTTTCAGGCTCTGCGCCGTAATGAGCTGCCAAGCAGCCTGACGAATACCGGCGGCATCCACAACCAGCTTGGTCAGGGTTTTATCCATGCAGGTTGCGGAGGAGGCCACTTCCGGTCCGACACAGGGAATCCCTGCAAGCTGCATCAAGCCCTGCATTGCACCGTCTTCCCCGTTCTGCCCATGAAGCACCGGAAAAACCACATCGATCCGCTCGCGCACAACACAGTCGCCCTCAAAGCTCAGAAGTCCTTGCCCGCGCACCGGCGAAATGGCTGCTTTGCGGTTTTTCTCGCAGTCGAGCCATCTGCCGCTGGGCAGGTCACTGTAGTCGTCGCCGCCGTAAAGGATCCAGTCACCGCTTTTCGTGATACCGACGGGAAATATATGATATTTCGATTGATCCAGATTGTTGAGCACCGACTCCGCGCTGCGAAGCGATACCTCATGCTCCGGCGAAATGCCGCCAAACAGCACACAAACGCTTAGTTTACTCACAAATAGTCTGCCTCCAAAAAATAGTTCAACCTCTGCCGATTCTGTTGATTCATAGCAACAGAACGGAAGGCTCATTATCATTGGCATCACAGCCGCGTTTCATTAGAAAACAGTACTATCATATGTTATTTGCAGCATAAAAACAAGTCTTTTTTCCACTTTTTCCGAAAGTCGGCAGAGCCTGCTCCTATTCAGACGCATCAATCGAATTTACCACGCCCAAAAACACAATCGCATTTGTTTCCCGATCCACAATCGCCATCACATAGGGGCGGTTCAAAATAACTTCCTTATATTCTTTGTTTATCATGGCACTCTTTTCCATAACGACTGCCGTTGCGGCAGCGGCTTCCGTACCGCCCGCATGCACCTTCAAGCAGGTTTTATGGAGCACCTGTTCGATACACATTGGCTGATCGCTGATTTTACCGAAATCGGCATTGGGCGAAAATGCATCTGTGATGCCCATTGCCTGCAAGGCATCTGCCATATCCGCAAACGTCTCCGCCTTGTATGCGGGCATTTGCGTCTTCACCGTCTCATTTGATGCACTGTTCAGCAGGGCAAGCAGCTTTTCCCCGCTTAAAGAGGCTACATACTCCTGCATGGAAACACCCTCATTCGGCAGGAGCGCAGCATAGGCGTATCGATCGCCTTCATAGCTTTTCAGGAAGCCGGTCGCTTTGCCGTCATCGAGGTAATCATTCTCTTCCCCTCTCATCATGGTGACATTCTGCACCGTTCCGTCCGCGGCTGTAAACTGCCCGTCAAAAAGCGCGTCCTCCGTATAGGGTGTTTGCCATGCCGCGTCAAAGGTCAGCGCGTTCACCAGCACCATCAGCGCCGCAGCGTCCAGTGAATCCAAAATCGACGGAATCCGTCCGTCGGTACGCTCACTGACCCAGCCGTTGATATCCTCCAGCGTCTGTGCATCAAACGGCGCCGAGACGATCTGCGCGTCAAAGTAATCCTCGTTGGTCTGCACAAACTCCTGTGTCAGTTCAAAGCCGTCCTCCTGACGGAACCAGATGGAATTGGCAGAAATCAGTTCCGACCCGCTTTGCTCACAGAGCGAAGACAGCCAACGGTTTAAATCGGCAATCGGCATTCCGAACGCAGACTCCATCTGCGCCAGCGTATTGCCGTCTGCGCCGTTTGCACTCATCGCCATCGCAATCAGAATGCTATAGGGAGAAATGATGCAGTTTTCCTCCTCAAACGCACTGTTTTGCAAAAGCGCAACGGAAAAATCCGCCGCAGCGACGGCTGCATCCTCCTGTGAAATGTTACCGCTAATTTCGGTCTGCTCAAGCTCTGTTTGATCTTTCACCGGAACGGAAGCGCACGCGGCAAGCTGAAGATTCAAACCGATCAGCAATGCTCCGCAGATCCATCGTTTCCATTTTTTCATGTTGTAACCCTCCACAATACTTTTCTGGTGTTTTGACGGGATCAAAGCCAAGAAGTTCCAAAAAAGGGACCGTTGCAAAACCATGATTTTGCAGCAGTCCCTTCGCTTTATGTTCTGCGCAGAAAAATCTCTCCGCAACGCCGGCAGACAATTTTTGTTTGCCCCCGCCCAATGGGTACCGACTGAACCGAACGGCAGGCAGGACATCGATAAAACCGTTTCTGAGGTCCGTTTCGAAGGCGATTGCCGATCCGCTCCCGACGTACTACCCAGAACGTCACAAACCGCCGTTTCATACGCTTTTGCGCGTGTTATCAGCACGCGCCTGTCGAAGAATTTTGGAAAAGTAGATAAAATACTTTACAAACGAGAAGAGCACCAGCGCGACAATCAACAGCGAGTCAATCAGCACAAAGGTGGGATTCGGCGCGCTTCCGGTGATCGGCTGCCAGAGAATCAGAATAAACATGGACAGATAAATCACAACCGTGCAGAGCTTTCCATACCAGCCGGCGGAATAGACGCTTCCCGTTTTATTCAGCGCTATCAGTGTCATAACTCCGATAAACACTTCTTTAAAAATCAGAACCGCAAGCACCCACCAATAATCCCTCATCAGGCAAAACAGCACCGCAATCTGCGTGAGCTTGTCTGCAACGGGATCCAGCGCCTTTCCGAAATCGGAAACGAGATGGAAGGTGCGCGCAATCCAGCCGTCAACCACATCCGTCGCGCCGGAAAGCAGCAAGGCTCCGAATGCCCACCAGTATTGTTCCGTCTCAAATAAATAGACAATCAGAGGTATCAGCATCAAACGGAAAAAACTCAGAATATTCGGCAACGTCAGAATTCTGTCGGTATCCACATGCTGTGCCTGCTCTACCTGTTCGCGATCCTTTTCGCTCATTGTCCTTCCCCCTCTGCTTCAAAGTATTACCATTTTTTCGTTTTTATTATCATAGTCGGCGAACATCAACTCAATATAAACTGGAAATGAATTTTTCTTAAAAATCACAGACTTTTCCTTTTACAAGCACATTCTGCTGTGTTATACTGGAGCTTGGAGGGATGTCTATGTTCAAGATACTGGTTGCGGAGGACGATGTCGAGCTGCGGCAGCTTTTTTGCCGCGTTCTGACCCGCAACGGCTTTACCGCTGTCGGCGTGCCGGACGGTCTGGCTGCGTTGGACGTGCTGGAGCATGAATATATCGACCTGATCGTTTCCGATATCATGATGCCTCGAATGGACGGCTATACGCTGGTACGCGGTCTTCGCGACGCAGGCAACGCCATTCCCATTCTGATGATTACGGCGAAGGACAGCTTTCAGGATATGCAGTTTGGCTTTATTGCCGGCACGGATGATTACATGGTCAAGCCGATCAATGTCAATGAGCTGGTGCTCCGTGTCAACGCTCTGCTTCGCCGCGCACAGATGGTTGCTCAGCGGCGGCAGGTCATCGGCAGCACGGCCTTTGATCTGGATTCTCTCACCGTTACCTGCGGTAACGGCGCGGCCATCCTCCCCCAGAAGGAGTTTTTGCTGCTTTTTAAGCTGATCTCCTCTCCCGGCCACATTTTTACCCGCCAGCAGCTCATGGATGATATCTGGGGGGTGGAATCCCAGACCGATCCGCGCACGGTGGATGTGCATATCAACCGTCTGCGCGACCGTTTCCGTGACAATCCCGATTTTGAAATCGTTACCGTGCGCGGTATTGGCTACAAGGCGGTGAAGCACAATGAATGATAAAATGTCACCGCGTATGCGGGTATACTATTCCCTGATCGTTATCATTATCATTCTTTTTTCCGCAGGCATGGTGACCGGCGTTTTATTCCTGCTCGACGCACTCGGAGTCGCCTATCATCTGACCTATCTGACCCTGATTGCGCTGTTTGTTGTCTCCGCGGTCGCAGGCGGTCTGATGAGTTATTTCGTCGGCAAGCGCATCATTGCTCCCATGCGGAAGCTGAGCAAAGCCTCCAAGGAGGTCGCCCGCGGCAATTTCAACATTACGGTTTCCGACTCAAGCAAGCTGCAGGAGGTTCAGACGACCTTCCGCAACTTTAACGCCATGGTTCGTGAGTTGAACAGCAACGCCACGTTGAGCAATGACTTCGTTGCCAATGTGTCGCATGAGTTTAAAACGCCCTTGACTGCCATTGAGGGCTACGCCATGCTGCTGCAGGAGCCGGAGCTTTCCGAGTCGGAGCGAAATGAATATCTGAATCTGATCCTCTTGAACACGCGCCGTCTGACCACGCTGGTCGGCAATATTCTGATGCTTTCAAAAATCGAAAGCAAATCCCTTGCCGAACAATATCAGGTTTTCCGTTTGGATGAGCAGATTCGTCAAATCGTGGTCTCACTGGAACCGGAATGGAGCATCAAGAAGCTTTCCTTCGATGTCATGCTCGACGAGGTCAGCTTCAACGGCTGCGAGGGTCTTCTGATGCACGTCTGGAGCAATCTTTTGAGCAACGCCATCAAATTCAGTGATGAGGGACAGGTCATTGAGATTTCGCTGCTTGATCAGAAGGAATGTGTCGTGGTCGGGGTAACGGACCATGGCTGCGGAATACCGATGGAAATACAGGAACGCATCTTTGAAAAATTCTATCAGGGCGATTCCTCGCACCGCTCAGAAGGCAACGGCCTCGGTCTTGCGCTCGTCAAGCGGATTGTGGAACTTTCTGACGGCGTAATCGAAGTGCTCAGCCGACCGAACGAAGGCTCCACCTTCCGTGTCATCCTGCCGAAATAAAAAAAATAAGAACCGGCTGAAGGAGTTTTACTTCTCTTTCAGCCGGTTTTCATATTCTCATCAAGAATCAATCCTCGATTTTTGTAAAGCGGCGGAATGTCTTTCCGTCGCTCTCAACCATCTCGTTC
>JAEDKB010000094.1 GCA_016296045.1 Oscillospiraceae bacterium | reverse complement strand
TAATGTAACACGCATCGTCCGTGACGACCTGACCGAGACCATAAAGCCTCACAGCAGGGTCTCTATAGCAGCGGCCTGTTTTTCGATTTATGCTTACCAAGAGCTGAAGAAGCAGTTAAGCAGTGTAGATGAATGCCGGTTTATATTCACCTCCCCCACATTCGTAGCGGAGAAGACCGCAAAGGAAAAGCGTGAATTCTATATCCCCCGGCTGAACCGCGAGCGCAGCCTATATGGCACCGAGTTTGAAGTAAAACTGCGGAACGAGCTGACTCAAAAGGCCATCGCCCGTGAATGCGCAGAGTGGATCCGCAAAAAGGCCCAATTTAAATCCAACAGTACACAGGAAGGCATGCAGGGCTTCATGAACGTGGATAGCGACGGCCAGCCGGTTACCTATATGCCCCTCAACGGATTTACGACTGTGGACATCGGATGCGACCGAGGCCACAACGTGTATAACATGGTTAACAAATTCGACGCTCCGTTCAGCAGCGAATACATGAAGCTCTTTGAACGTATTTGGAGCGACGAAAGCCGAATGCAGGACGTCACTGAGGACGTTATTGATACCATATCCGCCGTATACCAAGAAAACCCACCGGAACTGGTTTACTTCCTCACGCTGTACCACATTTTCAGCGAATTTCTGGAAGACATTTCTGAAGACGTACTGCCAAACGAAGCGACCGGCTTCAAGAGCAGCGTGGTATGGAATAAGCTGTACGACTTCCAAAAGGACGCAGCACTGGGCATCATAAACAAGCTGGAGCAGTACAACGGCTGCATCCTCGCGGACAGCGTCGGTCTTGGTAAGACCTTCACCGCACTGGCCGTAATCAAATATTACGAAGGCCGGAACAAGAATGTCCTCGTCCTCTGTCCCAAAAAGCTGAAGGACAACTGGATGACCTACCGAGGAAACCTCATCAATAACCCGCTGGCGCAAGACCGGCTGCGCTATGACATTCTGTTCCATACCGACCTTTCCCGCGATCGTGGCGACACAGTTATCGGCCTTCCGATAGACAGAATAAACTGGGGAAACTATGACCTTGTAGTCATTGACGAATCCCATAACTTCCGCAACGGCGGAGAGCTGTCCGGCGCAGACAACGAAAAAGAGAACCGGTACCTGCGCCTCATGAACCGCGTAATCAGAGCGGGCGTAAAGACCAAAGTTCTCATGCTTTCGGCTACCCCGGTAAACAACAAATTCATAGATCTTCGCAACCAGCTGGCACTGGCCTACGAAGGTCATGCCGAAGAGATCAACGAAAAGCTGAATACCAAATCCGACATTGACACAATATTCCGTGAAGCGCAAAAAGTGTTCAACTCATGGAGCAAGCTGCCGGTCGAAGAGCGCACCACGCAGGCTCTCCTCCAGCGGCTGGACTTCGATTTCTTTGAGCTTCTGGACAGCGTAACCATCGCCCGGAGCCGGAAACACATTCAGCGCTACTACGACACTGCGGCTATCGGATCATTCCCGGAGCGCAAGGCCCCCATATCCGTGCGCCCGAAGCTGACCAACCTGACCTCCGCGATCAACTACACGGAGGTATTCGAGCAGCTGAATTTGCTGAACCTCAAAATATACACCCCTACCGAATACATCCAGCCGTCGAAGCTGCATAAGTACATAGACCCGGATTCCAAGCAGGCAAAGAACCTGTCACAAGCAGGACGTGAGCGCGGTATCCAGCGCCTGATGAGCATCAACCTTCTTAAGCGCATGGAAAGCTCTGTGCATTCCTTCCTCATGACCGTGGAGCGGATCCGCGACTATATAGCCGACACGGTAAAAATGATCGATGACTTCGAGCACGGCATCACCGGCAGCGCCGTGAAAGAGATGCGAGACCTGTCCAACTCGGAATTTGACCTCGACGATCAGAACATGGATATTTTCAACATCGGCAAGAAATTCCGCATCGACCTGCGGGACATGGACTTCATTTCATGGAGGCGTGAGCTGGAAGCCGATTTGGAAGTGTTGGAGCTGCTGATCCTCATGGTTTCGGATATTACACCCGAGCACGACTTCAAGCTGTGCGAGCTGCAGCGGATCATCGCAGAAAAGCAGCAGAACCCGATCAACTCCGGAAACAGGAAGATCATCATCTTTACAGCATTTTCGGATACCGCAGAATACCTATACGAAAACATCAGCAAATACGCCTTGCAGCGGTTTGGTGTAAACACAGCCCTCATCACCGGAACCATCGACGGACGTACAACGATCCCCAAATTCCCCGTGGATATGAACACGATCCTGACATGCTTCTCCCCGATATCCAAGGAGCGTGATATGGTGATGAAGAAGAACCCCGGAGACATCGACATCCTGATCGCCACGGACTGCATTTCCGAAGGCCAGAACCTGCAGGACTGCGACTACCTCATCAACTACGATATCCATTGGAACCCTGTCCGCATCATTCAGCGCTTCGGACGAATTGACCGAATCGGCAGCCGGAACAAGTACATTCAGCTGGTGAACTTCTGGCCGGATCTGGAGCTGGACGATTACATCAATCTGAAGGCCCGCGTCGAGACCCGAATGCGGATCAGCGTCATGACCTCCACCGGCGATGACGACTACATCAATTCCAATGAGCAGGGCGACCTGCAGTATCGTCGTCAGCAGCTGGAGCGCCTGCAGAACGAAGTAGTAGACCTCGAAGAAATGACGGACGGCATTTCCATCATGGATTTGGGCCTCAACGACTTCCGCATGGATTTGCTGGCGTACATCAAAGACCATCCCAGCCTCGACCGCACCCCCTTCGGAATACACGCCGTTGTTCACGGAGACAAGCCCGGAGTAATCTTCGTGCTGAAAAACGTGAACAAGGGCATCAACATCGAGAACCAGAACCAGTTGCACCCCTTCTACTTGGTGTTTGTGGGCGATGACGGAGAAGTCATTTGCAACCACCTGCAGCCGAAGGAAACGCTGGACTTCATGCGTCAGGCGGCACGTGGGAAGACCGAGCCGGATATGGCCGCCTGCCGGGCGTTCAATGAGGAAACTAAGGACGGCAAGGACATGCGGCGTGTTTCCGAGCTGCTGCAGGACGCAATCTCCTCCATCGTCAGCGTAAAGGAAGAGAGCGACATTGACAGCTTCTTCGGAAGCGGCCAGACGTCCTTCCTGTCCGGCAACATAAGCGGCATCGATGATTTTGAATTACTTTGCTTTATGGTGGTGACGGTATGATAGCATTTCCCAGCACAGCCCACGTCGGCAAGACTATGCCGAAGGAAGCCTTCTACCGGCAACTGAACCTATCGCCGGAGCTGAAGGAAAAATTCGTTTCCGATGTCAGACGCATTACCATGGAATATGACCTGACAGCAGAGAGCATCAACGTAGACAAGAACGATGAGCTCGCAGAGATCCTCATGCTGACGATCCAGTTAAAAAAGCAGGAATTCGACAACAGGATCGTTGAAAGCATAGCGCGGCAGAACAAGCACAAGCTGGTGTTCCTGCTTGCCTATGAGGATCAGCAGCAGCTGGCCCTATACAGCAGTAAGCTCTACAAAACACCGTGGATGCCTGCAGATGAAATGAAGCTGGAAGCCAGAGGGCAAAACATCCCCGCAATCTGGGAAGGCTTTGTCGAGCAGATCGCGCTGACCGAAGAAAAACCGGCAGCAGTACCCATGAGCATAGAAGACCGGCTGCGTCGGCAGGAGCAGATTGTAAAGCTGCGCAAGGACATTGAAAAGCTGGATACCCGCACGCGGAAAGAGATTCAGCCAAAAAAGAAATTTGAGATGTACCAGCAGGTGCAGGCTCTGCGAAAGCAGTTGGAGGAAATAGAATGAGCTGGGATAGTGTCTGGAAAATTGCTTTAACAGTCGTGGCAAGCTTTGGTGGAATCGCTGGAATTATTGCTGTTGTAATAAAATTCTGCGCAAATCAGATTACGGATAGATTAAACGCTAAATATGAAGCGTCACTGAAAAAAGAACTGGAGAGATACAAGTCTTCGTTAAGCAAAAGCGAACATGTGAGCAAAGAAAGATTTGACCGCGAATTCACCATGTATCAGGAGTTATCAGAGAAGCACATGACCGTGGTTTACGACATGGGTGCTGCTGTTATGATAACTCGCGGCAATCAATATCCGGGATATGAAAAAACAACTGATTTTGTTCATTTAGCTGCAAAACACTTAGATGAAGCAGAAATGATGAACAAACGCTATGCACCGTTTATTTCAAAAGAAATTTTTGAAAACTATAAAGGACTTGGAAATCAAGCATATTCAATTATTTCGTTGTTAGATTTGTACGATAGGTTTGATAATCAGGTGGCATCAGATAATCAGGTGGCATCAGTAATTAAGTACAACAATCAATCTTATACAAAAGTACAAGCAAAGCAAGAGATCGAAGATAGACAAAAAACACTGTCAAAGCTTTCAGATGAATTATTAGATAAGCTCAGAGATTATTTATCGGGGCTTGGCGCCGTGGAGGATAAATGAAATGGATAAACTGAAAATGCACAGTAAGGATATGGTGCAAGCGCACATAGAGCAGATCGGAGCGCTGTTCCCCAATTGCGTAACAGAAACCATTCGTGATGGCAAGGTTGTTCACGCGATTGATTTTGATATGCTCCGACAGGAGCTTTCTGATGTCGTGGTTGAAGGCAGCACCGAACGATACAGATTTTCATGGCCAGACAAGCGAAAAAGCGTCCTTGCCGCTAATGCACCCATTTCAAAAACTTTGCGTCCTTGTCGGAGTGATAGCGTTGATTTTGATATTACGGGCAACATCTATATCGAAGGAGACAATTTGGAGGCATTGAAACTGCTCCAAGAAACATACCTCGGTAAAATCAGAATGATCTATATTGATCCACCCTACAATACAGGCCATGACTTTGTTTACTCCGATAGTTTTGCTCAATCGGCAGATTCCTATCTGGCTAATAGCGGTCAGTTTGATGATGCCGGTGGCAGATTAGTAACCAATCTCGATAGTAACGGACGCTTTCATACAGATTGGCTAAATATGCTGTAACCCCGGTTAAAACTTGCAAAAGGACTGCTCACCGATGACGGTTTTATATTTATCAGCATCGGAGAAGAAGAACTGAATAACCTCATTAACATGTGCAATGAGATTTTCGGGCAAGACAATTTCCGAAATATTATTGCCACGCGCAGATATGATAAGAACCTGAATCTGCAGTTCGCAGAGAACGGATTGGCAACAATGAATGTTGGATTAGAGTATGTGCTGGTATACTCCAGATCCCCCCTATCCAAAATGGCACCCGTATACAGAGAATCCAGCGAAGAACGCGCTAATGTTGGTTATTGGAAAGGATTCTGGAACAACGCAGACAGACCTACAATGCGGTATGAAATCCTTGGATATACTCCTCTTGACGGTCAGTGGAAATGGAAGCGGGAAGTTGCCGAAGAAGCAATAGAGAACTATCGAGTCTATGTCGAACAGTATTCCTCAAAAATGACACTAGAGGAATATTGGGCAAAAACCGGAAAAAACAAGCGCTTCATTCGTCGCAAGCCAGACGGTAAAGGAAAAAATATGGGTATTGAGCATTGGGTTGCTCCTGCAGACGGCATTCTGCGAAATAGCAACTGGTCGGACTTGCTTGTGTCCAGACCAACAGGTGTTGACATTCCTTTCGATAGCCCCAAAAACCCCGATTTGATTATCGAGTTAGCAAAGCTTTGCGGCTTGGATGATACCGACATTGTTTTAGATTTCTTCTCTGGATCAGCGACCACTGCACATGCTGTACTGCAGATGAACGCAGACGACGGAAAACAGCGCCACTTCATCCTTGTCCAGCTTCCAGAAGAATGCGATCCCAAAAGCGAAGCGGCTAAGCAAGGCTACAAAACTATCTGCGATCTAGGTAAGGAGCGCATTCGTAGGGTAGGTACTAAACTGAAAGATAGCAGCCCGTTGACTGAAGCAGGACTGGATATTGGATTCCGTGTTTTGAAAATTGATAGCAGCAACATGGAAGATGTTTATTATACTCCCGATGAGTATAGCATCCAGACATTGTTCGGTATGGCTGATAACATCAAGCCCGATCGCACACCCGAAGATCTGCTGTTCCAAGTGATGTTGGATCTCGGTATTCTGCTGGATAGCAAAATCGAAGAAACCGTTATTGCTGGTAAGAAGGTGTTCAGCGTGGCAGACGGATATCTGATTGCCTGCTTCGACAGTAATGTCACCGATGAAACCGTCAAGGCAATCGCCCAGAAGCAGCCCTACTACGCGGTATTCCGTGACAGCGGTTTTGGCAGCGATAGCGTCGCAACCAACTTTGATCAGATTTTTGAAACCTACAGCCCCAGCACGACTAGAAAGGTACTTTAATCCGCAGGAGGTATTTGCATGAAATTTCAATTCAAAATACAGCAATACCAGACCGATGCGGTGAACAGTGTTGTCAACATTT
>JAEDKB010000093.1 GCA_016296045.1 Oscillospiraceae bacterium | reverse complement strand
ATGGGTCGGCTATTCCGTCGGCGGCGCGGTTGTCCTGCTGCTGATTGCCGCCTTTTTCATATGGCTCATTCACCGGAAACGAGAATATGACAGCTTTTGACTTTGATTCAAAAAATCCATATAAAACCGGCGGAACAGGATGCCTGTTCCGCCGGTTTGTTCATTATAAAGCACGATATTTTTCGGCATAGCTGTGATAATCACGGACAAATTCGCGGCTGCCGCCGGTCTTGATGTCGTTCAGGTACGCATGCGTATCAAAGCTGCCGACACCCGTTTCGATCACCGCGACGGCAATATTGGAGCAGTGATCGGAAATACGCTCGAAATTCGTCAGCAGATCCGACAGGACAAAGCCGGTCTGGATCGTGCACTTGCCTGCCTGCAAACGCTCGATATGGGCGCTCTTGGAACGGGCAATCAGCACATCGATGACCTGCTCGAGCGGCTCAATATGCGTGGCGAACATGGTATCGTTCCGGACAAAGGCCTCCACCGTATTGGTCAGAATCTCCATCAGCGCCTCCGTCAGGTTTCGCAGCTCCTCCTTCGCCTCGCCGGAGAAGGCGATCTTCTTATCATGCATTTCCTGCGCGGTTTTCATCAGATTGACCGCATGGTCTCCGAGACGCTCAAAATCACCGATGCTGTGCAGCATCAAAGACACGCGCTTGGAGTCCGAATCCGACATGGAACGGGTGGAAAGCTTGACTAAGAAGGTGCCGAGCTTGTCTTCGAAAAGGTCGATCTGCTCCTCGTTGGCAAGGATTTGATCCGCGTCCTTCTGGCGGAACTCCTTCATCAGGCTCAGTGCGGAGAGGAGAGTGTCTCTTGCAAGCTCCGCCATCTTTTTCGTCTGCACCATCGCCTCGTTGACGGCAATGGAGGGGGTGGAGATCAGGCGCTCGTCGAGGAACACCGTCTCGCCCTTTTTGGCCGGACGGACGAGCAGATTTGCGAATTTGACCAGTTGTTTTTCAAACGGGAAGAGAATGACCGTATTGACCACGTTGAACACGGTATGAATGAGCGCGACGCCGGGATAGCCGGGGTTGTCGCCCATAAAGGAAAAGCCGATGAGTGCATCCAGACCGTAGAAGCCGGCAAGACAGACGACCGTGCCGATGACCTTGATGGTGATATGCACCACGGAGACCTTTTTCGCCTCTTTCGATACGCCCAGAGAGGACAGCAGCGCCGTGGCGCAGGTGCCGATGTTTGCGCCCAGCACCAGCGGAATCGCGGAAGCATAGGAGATCTGACCGGTCAGCGTCAGCGCCTGCACAATACCGATGGTCGCCGCAGAGGACTGAATGACACCCGTAAACACCGTGGAAAGCACCACGGCAATCAGCGGATTATCAAAGGCGGTCAGCATGGACTTGAAGCCCTCGTTTTCACGCAGCCCGTCCATCGCGCCGGACATAAAGGTCATGCCGTACATCAAAATGGCAAAGCCGACCAGAATTTTACCGAGATCCTGTTTGCGCGTTTTCTTCGACATCATAATCATGGCGATGCCGATGATCGCCACGATCGGCGAGAAGTTTTCCGGCTTCAGCAGCGACATCCAACCGTCGCCGCTCACGCCCGTCAGCGTCAAAATCCAGTTTGTCACCGTCGTTCCGACGTTTGAACCCATGATGACGTTGATCGTCTGGTCAAAGGTCATCAGTCCGGAGTTGACAAGACCGACCAGCATAACCGTCATGGCAGAAGAGGACTGGATGGCAATGGTAATGCCTGCGCCCAGACCCATACCCAGCACGGGATTTGCCGTTGCCTTTTTCAGAGAACGTTCCAGCTTGCCGCCGGCCAGCTTTCCCAGTCCTCCGGACATGACATTCATGCCGTAAAGGAAAAATGCCAGACCGCCGATCAGCTCCAACGCAGCAAATACGACTTCCATGCGATATTCTCCGTTTCTGTTGAAAATATGGGATTCCGAATTCTCCCGATTATAATGTTATAGGTCACGCACCGCAATGTCAAGGATTCTCTTGCTCTTTCGACAAAATACGGCGTTGTGCACAAAACCGCCTGCCGTTTCCCATGCAGAATTCCTCCTTTTTCCAAAGGCCAAGCAGGATTGAAATGTGCCGCAGCTTCTGATATAATATCCAAAAAAAGGGGGGAAGAAAAAATATGTCTGCTCTTGCGCTGCGAATCATTGCCTGCGTCTGTATGCTTCTTGACCATATCGGCTACTGCCTCGCCGGACGCTATCCGTCTCTTGAGCCGCTGCGATGGATCGGACGCATCGCCTTTCCGCTCTATGTGTTTCTGATTGTCAACGGTTTCCGCCATACCTCCAACCGGCCTCGCTATGCACTTCGGCTGCTCCTCTTTGCCGTGCTCTCCCAGGTCCCGTTTGCGCTGATGTTCCACCATGGCGATATTTTCGGCAAGCTCAACGTCTTTTTCTCCCTCCTGATGGCTTTGCTCGTGGTCTGGGCAACAGACGAGCTGCGAAAACACCGCCTGACAAAATATCTCGCCTTTGTGCCTGCCGTGTTGGTTTTCACGCTCAATTACTTCGGCTGGCTCTCCTCCGATTACGGAGCAAAGGGAATTCTCCTTGCAATGGTATTTTATCTGTTTGAAGGAAAATTCATTCTGAACTTTTTCGGAATGCTTCTTTCGATCTACTATACCTATCCGATCTCCCTCGCCTTCGGGCTCCTGAATCTTTTGCGCGGGCGCGCCTATCAAATCCCCGCTCCGACGGCGTGGCAGCTCAAGCAGTTGTTCTCCCTGCTTTCGCTTGTGTTTATTTTTCTGTATAACGGTGAGCGCGGCGCTCTTCCGAAGAATCCTGCGGCAAGAAAAGCCGTACAGCTCGGCTTCTATCTATTTTATCCCGTGCACCTGCTCGTGCTGTTCTTCCTGCTGAAATAATTTTAGAATTCCGGCTGCTGACTTGACGGAATGTGTGCTTTTGTGTAGAATAGGCTCTGCAACCCCACGCCGACAGTTCGTAACCATCCTGTCGAAAAACAAAACTAAGGAGTTTGAGAAAAACATGAAAGCAAATACTCGTTCCCTTGCGCACGCCGCCATTCTGGCCGCGCTCTATGTCGTTCTGACCCTGCTGCAGAATTTCCTTTTGCCGGGCACCACCTCGTATGCCATCCAGTTCCGAGCCGCCGAAGCCCTGTGCGTCTTCGCCGTGTTTACGCCGGCTGCGATCCCCGGTCTTACATTCGGATGTCTGCTGTTCAATCTGACAAGCTCCGCCTCCCTGCCGCTGGATTTCCTGATCGGCAGCGGCGCTACCCTGCTTGCCACCCTGCTTGCCTATCTGCTCCGCAATGTCCGCGTCGGAAAGCTGCCGGTGCTGTCGCTTCTTATGCCGGTGATTTGCAACGCGCTTCTGGTCGGTGCGGAGCTGTATTTTGTTTTCGGCGAATTGCCGCTTTGGATCAATATGCTGTATGTGGCGATCGGTGAGGCCGCCGTCATGTTCACCCTCGGCGTTGCCCTGTTCTTCGCCTTCTCTTCCAAGCACCTCAACGAACGTCTCTTTGGGAGGTGATCCCTTGCCTGTCCGAAGGCTGACTGCATGTTCGCTTTTGACCGCAATCGCACTGACAATCTTCGTTTTGGAGGCGCAGATCCCGCTGCCGCTTCCCGTCCCCGGTCTGAAGCTGGGACTGTCCAACATCGTAACCGTCTTTGCCCTCGCCGTCCTCGGCTGGAAAGAGACGCTTGCGATCGTGCTTCTTCGCATTGTTTTGGGAAACCTCCTTGTCGGTCAGTCGATGGCGATGCTCTATTCCCTCGCCGGCGGTCTGCTCAGCTTCCTGTGCATGGCGCTGATCCTGCGCGTCCTGAAAAAAAATCAGCTTTGGGTCTGCGGTGTCTTCGGCGGCATTGCCCATAACATCGGGCAAATGGCGGTTGCTGTTACCGTTACCGCGACGCCTGCACTGTGGATGTATCTTGCGGTATTGCTCCCGTGCGGTATCGTAACCGGTGCTTTCACCGGTCTGTGTGCACAGCTCCTTCGGAATATGCTTTTAAAGGATCATCCCGATTCCCGATAACGCGCTTTTGTTCGAGCGGCTCTCGTCAAAAAACGATATCTTTCGTATGCGTAATTTGTATTAGGAGGTACTCTATATGAAAAAATTCTTTGCTCTTTTGCTGTGCTGTGCTCTGCTGGCCGGCCTGCTCGCCGCCTGCGGCTCCGCAGACGGCACAGCTCCCCCCTTTGTTTCCCCCTCCGATATTGAAAATGCCGCTTCCGCCGGCACGGAAGCTTCCGAAATTCCGGCTGCCTCCGACGCGACTGACGCCGCCGATGAGACGCAGAGCGTCTATGACGACAGCGTAATCAACTACAAGGGTCTTTCCGGCCGCTCGGCAACCTTGGAGGACGTGAAGGCAGTGGAAGGGCGTGACCCGGACTTTGAGTTTACCGCAAATGAAGTAACCTACTATGTCTACAACGATGTCACCATGGACGATCTGACCTTCTCGCAGGTTCAGTTCTCCTTCAGCGAAAACAACGTCCGCGTCTCCTGCACCAGCAGCACACAAACCAATCCGGAGGAAACGGTCGCTCTGTGGAACTCTGCGATCAGCGCCCGCTACGGCGCTCCCTCGGAAAACGGCGGTAATTATACCTGGAGCGACGGAAGCGGAAACTACATCACGCTCTGCGCTCTCAATGAGACCACCGCGCAGCTTGCCTTCTATCTGTGCAGATAATGGCGAAGACCCTGCTTTCACGCGCTGTCACGCTTCTGCACAGCGACACTTATACCTGTATTCTATGTGACCGCGACCGTGTTCTGACCAGCCGCAGCAACGGGATCGCTCCGCTTCTGACCCGCATTGAGGACAAAGAAGATCTGCGCGGCATGGTCTGCGCCGATAAGATCATCGGGAAAGCTGCCGCCATGCTTCTGCTTTACAGCGGCGTTCGTGCGGCGCACGGCGATGTCATGTCCGTCAAAGCAAAAAACCTGCTGGAGCAGGCGGGCGTTGCGGTTTCCTACGGCGTTCTGACCGATGGGATCATCAACCGAACAGGAGATGGTCCCTGCCCGATGGAACAGGCGGTTGCCGACCTGACCGACCCCGGCGATGCTCCGTGTGTGCTGCGCGATACGCTGGAACGGTTGAAACGGCTGAAAGACTGAAAAAACGGAATTAAAAACTGCAAATCCTCCGTATGCTTGCGGTCATACGGAGGATTTTTTCTGCTGTCCGGAAATGCTGCAGCGCAGAACGCACGGCTTCCGATGGAAGCGTTCATGCCGGAATATGCCGAAATGCAGACTGTGTTTACTTTGCTCTGCCGCTTTTTTTGATGGAATCATTCATTTTCTTAATTTTTCTTTTCCATGCACTGTACTGAATCAACCAAACAACCAAAAAGATTACAACAAATATGCCTACATAGGCAAGAATGCCGCCGACAGTGTGCTTCATCCAATTTGTGACATAGGCAATCGGGAGCATAACGATACAGGCAACGGAAAAGTAGATTCCGCTTTGCTTGGCAAGGCTCCAAGAATCCATTTCCCAGATGACCGAAGCCATCGCAAACCCAGCTCCCATGATGCCGCAAAGAACCGTTTGAAGAATCACGGCATTGAGTTCGTTTCCCATTGTTACAATCAGTTCAGGCGTCACCGGGTAAAAGGAGCCATCCCCGACACATACGGAAATCATGATTGTAATTACAAAGCCGATGGCAACACCGACCGGAAAGCCAAAAAGTCCCCGTAAGATTAGTTTCCTTTTCATTTTACCACCTCATATTCCCAATATTTGTTTGATTTTAGCGACATATCGCCTTGAAACATATGTAACTGTTCCATTTGAAAGCGTAACACAAATTGTTCCTGAAAAGCTCAGATCAAACCCTTTTACCTTTTTCAGATTTATAATTTCTGAGTTTGAGATTCGTACAAAGGAATGTCTGTCAAGACGCTGTTCCAGTTCATACAGCCGCAGACGGAGCTGGTAGTCGCCGCGATTCGTTTGGGCAAAAACCTTACCGTTTGAAGCGTAGAGCCGAAAAAGGCTGTCCGACTCCAATAGCTCAACTGTATCATCCTGAAATCCTGCTATTGTTCTCGTTTGTTCCTGAGAGAGCTTTTTCACGATTTCGCTGACTTCTTCCGTCATTTGATCTGTGATGACAATGATCTTTGGTTCCCTGCATTTATCATCGATTTGAATTTCAATTTGCATTTGCTCTCCACCTCCTTGCTTCAGTCACAGTATAATCAAACCGGGCATCCATTTCCATTGATTCTCGACAGGTGGTTATTTTGGGATCACAACCGGTAGTTTTATGACAATACATATCTTGATTTTCCTTGTTTATTTACAAAAGATATAAAAAACGACTCCCTACAAAAAAGAACTCCCGGAGATTTTCAAAATCTTCCGAGTGTTCCTCTGTGTATTCAGATAGCGAATAGTTCTTAATAAAAAACTTGAATTCTTTCCGGAGCACCTCCCGTATATGTCATTCTGAGGAACATAGTGAC
>JAEDKB010000092.1 GCA_016296045.1 Oscillospiraceae bacterium | reverse complement strand
CAACAGCTATTTGAAGATCAAAGAGCATCTTGTGGTGCTGTATTACAACCCCAAAAACAATACATGGAAGTATTCCCTGGATCATGTGTTCTGCCCGGAGATCTATGTCACACGGGAAGAAGCCGTGGACGCAGCTTTTGAGGCCCTTGAAGCTGTCCGGGCACGCGGGCATGATTACAAATAAAAAAACTTAGGTCTTAAGCTATGATGCTTCCGTGATAAAAAACAAAGACGGAGGATGTCTTATGCTGTTCTATACAATCAATGCCTCAATGGGTGAAGCAGAGGAGACGGCTCAAAGCCGGGAAGCTCCCGAGGACAAGGAACTCGCCGGAAAGCTGCTTGCGTGCAGCGAAGCGAACTACCAGCAAAACGGACAAAACTACTATTTCTTTGCAAAAGGCATCAAAAAGACAAGGATACAGTTCGGCGCGGTTTTTAAGTCTGCGACCGATGTCCTGCCTGCTTTTTCAGATTATCTGCAGGAGGCCGGCATGGCAGCGGCCGATATCTCCATACAGGAAATTGCCTTCACCGCATTCAGAGTTATGCTGAGCTTTGCGCGCGCAAAGGAATTGATTCGAGACGACGAAGAAGTATTAAAGCGTTTTGCGCTGGATCGTCTGCGTTCCAATTACGGCGAGGCATTGATCGAGGGAAATCAGTCAAAAGAAGCTCTGATGCGTCAATCAAGAGCGATGCTCTGCGAAGAGACGCTTTTGCCGGAGCTGAGACGGATCTATACGAAAAAGCGCCGGCGCTGCGTGAGAGGCCATCCCGTGCATTACATGATCTGCTGCGACGACCGTGACAGTCGAAAAGAGATCCTGCGCGTTTTGCTGGAGGCGCTGTATGCAAACGGGAGAATCCGGAGCAAACGCTATTGCCTGATCGATTTTGAGCGGAGCAGAGGGCCCTCCGAGTTTTCTTCCTATGATGCACTCTTCAAAAGCTGCGAGGACGGGACGCTGATGATCCTCTATCAGCCGGCGGAGGACTCCGACAGCGACCGCACGGGGCCGGGCGAAGGATGGATCTGCGCAATCAGTGATTTGGTGAAGAAATACCGAAACCGCGTTTTAACGGTGTTTTGTCTGCCGACGGAGTGCGCGAAAATCAAAGAGTTATTCTTTGAAAATCTGTCCACTATGTCATTTGTGGAGCTATACGAAGATAACGCCTGCGGAAACCGTGCAAGAGAATACTTGAAAACACTGGCGGACAAACACGAGCTTCGGCCGGATAAACAACTGTACGGGAAAATCGAAGACGATGCCAGGCAATACCGCGCCGCACAGCTTAAGCTGCTGTTTGAAGAGTGGTATGGCGACAAACTGCGGCATTCCGTCTATCCGCAATACAAGGGGATCAAAAGCACAGCGACGAAAATCATACAAAAAAAGCCCAGGGGCAGCGCGATCGACACGCTGAACGGAATGATCGGTCTGCGGGAAGCCAAAGCCGTGATCCGCAAGGCGTTGGATTATTTCAAGGTGCAGAAGCTGTACAGAGACAGAGGCCTGCAGGATACGCGGCCGACCATGCACATGGTCTTTACGGGCAATCCCGGTACAGCGAAAACGACAGTCGCCCGACTGTTCGCGCAGATCATGCGGGACAACGGGCTGCTTTCCAGGGGCGAGCTGTATGAGGTCGGACGGGCTGACCTTGTAGGCAAATATGTGGGCTGGACGGCGCAGCTCGTGAAACAAAAATTTCGGGAAGCACAGGGCAGCGTCCTGTTTATTGACGAAGCATATTCTCTTCTGGATGACAGAAACGGTCTGTACGGCGACGAGGCGATCAATACCATCGTGCAGGAAATGGAGAACAATCGGGATAATATGGTCGTGATCTTTGCGGGCTATCCCGATCCAATGGAGCAATTTCTAAGCCGGAATCCCGGGCTTCGCTCCCGCATTGCGTTTCATGTGCCGTTTCCGGATTATAACACGGAAGAGCTTGTTTCCATCGCAGAGCTGCTCGCGGGCAAAAAGGGGCTGCATTTTACACAGCAAGCGTGCGACAAGCTGCGGAACGTTCTCAGCACGGCGCGAACCTCGGCGGATTTTGGAAACGGAAGATATGTCCGTAGCTTGCTCGAACAGGCCGGGATGGAGCAGGCAAGCCGCATCGTGAAAATGAACGGTGAGACTTTAACGGAGGAAACGCTTCGGACCTTGACGGCGGAGGATATTCCCGACTGTAATATTTCGGGTCTTACGGAAAAGCGCCGGATCGGTTTCGATACAATACATTATTAAAAATATCTCGGTCTTAATATACCGTGTGCTATACTGCTTCCATGATAAAAAACGAAACGGAGGGGCATGATGGATCGTAATATTCTGTTTCTGGCGGCAAAGCTGCCGGTGATGCTGCTGGGTGCGCCGGGTGTCGGCAAAACGGCGGTGGTGACGCGGTTCGCGCAGGAGCTCGGCGCCGATCTTGTGGACATCAGGCTTTCCGCCGAGACGCCGGGCAGCTTTGAGGGAAAGGATTATATTTCCCCGCAAAGCGGGAAGCTTCAAAAGGCGCGGGCGTGGTGGCTGCAGCGGATCGACGGAAACCGGGCGGAAAACCGGCCGACCGTGCTGTTCTTTGACGAATACACCAACGCGCCGGATGCGCTGCAGCAGCTGGCATATGCGCCCTTTAACGAGCGGAGGCTGCACGGTGTGTCGTTTGATTATGCGCTGCGGGACGGTCAGCCAGGGCTTTATGTGTTCGGCGCCGGAAACCGCGTGGAGGACGAGACCGGCGCGCGGGAAATGGTACACGCCACCAAGACCCGCGTGTTCACGGTGGATTTTCCGGTATCCGCAAAGGCTTGGCTCGCGTGGGCGGAGGAAAACGAAATCGACCCCAAGATACGCGCCTTTATCCACGCCAATCCGGACGCGCTTCTGGAAAAGCCATCCACCGGAACCGCTTGCCCAAGGGAGTGGGCAAATCTTTCCGCCGCGCTTGCCGCAGGGATTCCCTGTCAGGAGGCGGCGCATGGAACCGTGCGGGGTGCGCATGAGGCAAAATTCTGTGCTTTTTATCAGCAAAGCACGCTGTGCCCGACCGTTGCGGAGATCGTAAACGGTACGGCAAAAAAGCCCTCTCCCGTGCAGCTTGCGGCATTTACGGCAACGCTTGCCGTCGCGCTGCAGGAGGACGAGGCGGTATGCGCCCATTTCCCTGCCGTATACCGCTGGATCGCGGAGCAGAGCCCGGAATGTGAGGTGCTGTTTGCCAAATACGCCACGCGGCTTTTGGGCGGGAAGCTGGCAGCCGACCGGGAGAGTATGCAGGTTCTCCATTCCGCCGCAAAGAAGCTGGGGCGCGTGTGAAATGGATTTCATGAGACTGCTCTGGCGGGAGCCGTGGCTGGCACCGGTCGTGCTGAATCTTCGGAATGTCATCCCGACGGAGCGCATCGAGACGGCAGGCGTAACACCCGACGGGAAAACGCTTTATTATAACCCAAATTTTTGGGACAGCCTGCGCACGGAGGAACAGCTCGGGTTACAGCTCCACGAAATGCTCCACATTGCCAATCTGCACGCGGCCCGAAAAGGCAGCCGTCAGCATTGGCTTTGGAATGTCGCCTGCGATATGGCGATCAATGCGCAAATTGAAGCCTCCGGCTATGTCCTGCCGAAGGACGGCCTTACCGGCGAGAACGACACCGCCGAAAATATATATGCGCGGCTGCTGCAAAACGACAGCGACGCGCAGCGAAGAAGGATCCGCATATACAGCGGCTCCTACCTCAGAAACGGCGACCTGCTGACCCGCAACGCAGACGGCAGCAGCGCTATGCCGGACGGCGAAACGCTGGAGGCGGTCGAATACACAGCGCAGCTTGCCGGAACGGGCGGCACGCCGCTGTCGGCGCGGTACCGTCCTGCCGCCGCAAAGGCGGATTGGCGGATCGTCCTGCAAAGCCTGGTAAAAAGCCTGGTCGGTGACGATATGGAGTATTTGTCCGACACCTTTGATGAATTCGGTGTCTGCGAGGATCTTCTGTCTCCCAAGCCGCGGTCGAAGCTCTGCGTGCTGGCGGACGAGAGCGGAAGTATCGAGGACAAGCTGTACGAGCAGTTTCTGGGCGAGCTTGCCAAGCTGTCCCGGTACGCCGAGGTCTATGTCTCGGGCTTTACCGATGCTGCCGTATTCAACGCCGTGCCGCTGAAGCACTACCGCCGCACCATGACGGGCGGAACGGATGTGCGGGCGGTGTATGAACAGGCGTGCCGAAAAGCGTTTGACGGTATCGTTGTGCTGACGGACGGATACCTGGAATTTCCGAAGGCCGAGCCAAAGCCCACAATTTGGGCAATGCCGAAAAGCTTTGGACGGAAAATGGAGGTGCTACTGTAATGATGTAACATTTTGAAAACGCAGAATTAAGGAAGCTCTGAATAAATCTGCAAGAGCGGTCGGCAAAAGATCCGACGAGCGCCGCAGCCGATTTGTTCAGAGGTTCCTTAGGAAAAATCAGCCCTTTGCCGTAGTGTGCGGCTGAAAGCGTTTGCTTTCAGAGAGGGCGGCGAGTCGCCGTCTTGTTTTCTGATTTTTTAGGTTTTGCTTTCGCAAGCGAAAGCGGAGACCGGATGGCTCCGGTATTTTGTGCGGGGAAGGGCTGATTTTCCGGGATCAGAGAGGGGAAAAATATGAAAATCAAAGGCCATGTGGTGGAATTCGAGGCTTCCGATCTTGGCTTCGTAAAAAAACACGGTTTTCTGACGGCTGCGCAGATGGCGTTGGAGCACAAGGCTGCTTCTCCGCTGCCGTATCTGTATGATGTCGACCGACTGAAAGCGTTTCTCAAAAAAGGGAGAAAAAGCCTGTTCTTTTATGTGAAGCACGCGGATCAGGACTACCGCCGCATTACAATGAAAAAGAAAAACGGCGGCGTGCGGCAGTTATACGCGCCCAACGCCGAGTTAAAGCGGCTGCAGGGAAGAATCCTGCGCGGACTTTTAGTGAAGCTGCCGGTTTCCGCGTATGCGACTGCGTATCTGCGGAAAAAGAATCCGGTGCAGAACGCCCTGCCGCATGTGGGGAAGCGGTATCTATTGAAGCTGGACATTACGGATTTTTTCGGCAGCATCCGCTTTGCGCAGGTTTACGGCGCGGCGTTCCATACCGGGCATTTCCCGAAACAGGTCGGCGTGCTGCTGACCAGGCTCTGCTGCCGGCAGGGTGTCCTCCCGCAGGGTGCGCCGACCTCTCCTGCGCTGTCCAACCTTGTGCTGCGCAATTTTGACAACAATCTCGGGAAATGGTGCGCTTCCCACGATATCGCCTATACCCGCTATTGCGACGATATGACCTTTTCCTCCGACCGGCCGCTCTATGCGGTCTATCGGAAGGCAAAGACCATGCTGGAGCAAATGGGCTTCCGGCTGAACGAGGGAAAGACCCGTTTCATCACCAACGCCAACCGGCAAAGCGTCACGGGGCTTACGGTCAATGCAAAGGTTTCGGTATCCCGCGATTACAAGCGCAAGCTGCGGCAGGAGGTGCATTATGTATTGAAATTCGGTCTGGCGGAACATATCCTGCGTTCGGTGCCCGGCGCGTTGACCGAAGGGGATCTGCCCAATGCGGGGAAATACTACCGCTCCCTGCTGGGGCGGGTCGGCTATGTGCTGCAAATCGAGCCGGAAAACGCATGGTTCCGAAACGCGCTGGATCGGCTGAAGTCCGATTCGCTCCTGAAAGGGGAGATCGCCTTATGGAGTATGTAAAAATGGCTTTCCTGCAAAAAAACATGGACACGCATATTTTGAAATGCTATAATGGAGGTAACTTAAAATGGAGATCAACTACAGCGGGCCGCTGAAACGGATGATGGAGCTCAAGGAGCTGGCGGAGAAAAAGAACGACGAACAGGCGCAGTTTCAACTGGCGGAGCTTTATATCGCAAGTAAAAATCCCGCGCTGCTCTCTGAGGCGGTGGAGCTATACAAGAAATCCGCAAAACAGGGCTTTACCGACGCGAAGTTTGCGTTGGGGAGATGCTATGAGGAGGGCATCGGCGTCAGGAAAAACTACCGCGGGGCGATAGAGTGGTACAAGGCCGCCGAAATTAGCATTACAAATGATCTGTTCAAGTATCCGGATCCTGTCGGGGAAGCCGATCGTGCGAGACTGGATAGTCTGGTTGAAAGCGGAATCTTTGACATGCTGATGGATTCGATTGATTATGACGACGGTCCTACCTTGGAAACGGATGAATGTAACGCAGAGCTCGGGGACGCCGACGCGCAGAACAGTTTGGGCTGCCGGTACAAAGTCGGCAAAGATGTAGAAAAAGACATCTCCAAAGCATTTTATTGGTTTCATAAATCCGCCGAACAGGGCTACGAGGCAGGTATGCTTCATTTGGCGGAGCTTTATGAAAAGACAAAGAATTATAAAGAGGCGGCAAAATGGTACCGCCGATATACCGAAATGAGGATTCAATGGCGCAATGAACGGCTGGGCTGGTAAAGAAAAAATCGCAAAAACGACAATACAAAATATTGCAAGGAGGATTTTATCATGGATCTGACAAAGGCATCCACAGCAGAGCTTGTGGAGGAGCTTGCCAAACGGGAGGCCGTCGAGAGGATCATGGTCGAACCGTATGCGCCCTACCGCAT
>JAEDKB010000091.1 GCA_016296045.1 Oscillospiraceae bacterium | reverse complement strand
GCGCACAGATCAAAGCAATGAAGAAGGTTGCAGGCTCTTTGAAGCTGATGTACTCACAGTACCGTGAGCTGCAATCCTTCGCACAGTTCGGCTCCGATCTGGACGCGGATACGAAATCCCGTCTGGAGCAGGGTGCTCGCATTGTGGAGATTTTAAAGCAGGACCGCAACAGTCCGGTGGATGTAGAGCTTCAGGTTTGCATCATTTATGCGGTTACGCAGAATTTGCTTGCACAAATTCCGGTAAACAGAATCCACGATTTTGAGACGGAGCTGTTTGAATATCTGACGGTGCAGCGTCCGGCGATTTTGGAGAGCATCCGCGATACCAAAGAGCTGACCAAAGCCAACGAAGAGGAACTGCGTCAGGCCATTGCCACGGTCAAAGAGCAGTTCTGCGCAAAGGAGTAAGCTATGTCCGGTGCGTCGATGAAGCAGATCAAGACGCGGATCAAAAGCGTTGAGAGTACGCGCCAGATCACAAAGGCGATGGAGCTGGTGGCAACGAGTAAGCTTCGGAAAGCCAAGCAGCGCGTTGAAAATGCCCGCCCGTATCATGAGGTGATGCTCAATGCCATCAGTTCCCTTCAGGCAGGCGTTGCGGAAAGTCCGACGGTTTTTGCCGAACAGCGCGAGGTAAAGCGTACCTGCTATGTTGTTATTGCCGGTGATCGCGGTTTGGCAGGCGGCTATAATGCAAACCTGTTCCGAATGGTTCGAAGCATGACGGAAGGAGAGACGTATTGCGTCCTTCCGATCGGGAAGAAATCCCTGGAGCATTTTCAGCGTTTGGGTGCAGATTTGGTCAGCACCTATTTTGGCGTGACCGGCGCGGTCGGCATCGGCAACTGTGTCCAGATGGCAAAGCTGCTGTGTGACGGCTTCGCGGAGGGAAAATTCGACCGTGTCGTTGTGGCATATACCAAATTCCAATCCATGCTTTCTCAGATTCCGGTCAGCGAGCAGGTGCTTCCTTTAACACTGACAAGCGGGGGAAAGAGCAGCTATTCCGATGCCTTGATCGAAGGAAGCGCAGAGGATCTGATTGCGAAGATTGTTCCGCAATATGTATCGGGAATTCTGTTTTCCACACTTTGCGAAGCGGCGGCTTCCGAACACGGTGCGCGCCGTACGGCAATGAATGCTGCAAATAAAAACGCGGGTGAAATCATTGATACGCTTGTGCTGCACTATAACCGTGCGCGTCAGGCGGTCATTACGCAGGAAATCACCGAAATCGTATCCGGCGCGGAAGCGCTGTGATCAATCAAAGGAGAAATCCGTATGCAGGAAAAAAACATCGGTCATATTGTGCAGATCATCGGACCGGTTTTGGACATTCGTTTCCAAAACGGGAAGCTTCCGAATCTGCTCAATGCCATTGAAATCGAAAAAGAAGACGGCAGTGTGCTGGTATGCGAAGTCGCGCAGCAGTTGGGCGATGACGTTGTCCGCTGTATCGCCATGAGCTCCACCGACGGCATGGTTCGCGGTACGGAGGCAGTTGATACCGGCACGGGCATCAAGGTGCCCGTCGGCAAGGAAACATTGGGCAGAGTGTTCAATCTGCTCGGCAGGGCGATTGATAATAAGCCTCAGCCCGTTACCTGTGAAAAGTGGAGTATCCATCGGGATCCTCCTGCTTATGATGAGCAGGAGAGTACCACGGAAATTCTGGAAACCGGCATCAAGGTCGTCGATCTGATCGCCCCCTATGCAAAGGGCGGCAAAATCGGTCTGTTCGGCGGTGCGGGCGTCGGAAAAACCGTCCTCATTATGGAACTGATTAACAACGTCGCCAAGCAGCACGGCGGCATCTCCGTGTTTGCCGGTGTCGGCGAGCGTACCCGTGAGGGCAACGATCTGTATAATGAAATGCAGGAATCCGGCGTTATCAATAAGACGGCGCTGGTCTACGGTCAGATGAATGAACCGCCCGGAGCGCGTATGCGTGTTGCTTTGTCCGGCCTGACAATGGCAGAATACTTCCGCGACCGTGAGGGTCAGGACGTTCTTCTGTTTATTGATAATATTTTCCGCTTTACGCAGGCAGGCTCTGAGGTTTCTGCGCTGCTGGGACGTATGCCCTCTGCCGTTGGCTACCAGCCGACGCTGGCAACCGAAATGGGCGCTTTGCAGGAGCGTATTACCTCCACGAAAAAGGGCTCCATCACGTCTGTTCAGGCGGTTTATGTTCCGGCGGATGACCTGACGGACCCGGCACCGGCGACCACCTTTGCCCATCTGGATGCAACCACCGTTCTCGACCGTGGAATTGCTTCCCTGGGCATTTATCCGGCAGTCGATCCGCTGGAATCCACCTCCCGTATTCTGACGCCCGACGTTGTCGGCGTAGAGCATTACGAGGTTGCCCGCGAAACGCAGCGTATTTTGCAGCGTTATAAGGAATTGCAGGATATCATTGCCATAATGGGTATGGATGAGCTTTCCGAGGAGGATAAGCTGACCGTCTCCCGCGCAAGAAAGATCCAGCGTTTTCTCTCCCAGCCCTTCTCCGTTGCGGAGCAGTTTACCGGCTACGAGGGCAAATATGTTCCGATCAAGGAGACCATTCGCGGCTTTAAGGAAATTCTGGAGGGAAAGCACGACGATCTTCCCGAATCTGCATTCCTGTTTGTCGGAACGATCGATGAGGCTGTGGAAAAGGCGAGAAAGGATGCTGCGCAATGAGCAGCTTCCGACTTCAAATCGTTACGCCGGACGGCAGCTTATTTGACGGTCAGGCAGAGGCGCTGCGCCTGAAAACGTCGGAAGGGTATGTCAGCATCCGTGCCAAACACGCAGACTATATTGCAGCGCTGGACATCGGCATGGTGACCGTTACAGAAAACGGTAAAAGTCGGAATGCAGCTTGTGGTGGCGGCTTTCTCAGCGTGGAAAAGGGAGAGGTGCGTTTGGTTGCTACGACCTTTGAATATGCCGACAGCATTGACGTTGAACGTGCGGAGCTTGCAAAAGAGAATGCAGAAGCACGCTTGGCCGAGGTAAAGGAAGAAAGCGATATTGCGATTGCCAAGGCAAAGCTGATGCGTGCGCTGAACCGTCTGAACGTTGCCGAAAAGTAATATGATAAACAGGAGGGAGTGCGTTGCATCCAGCGCACTCCCTTTTTTGTCCAAAATCTTGCCCCACTTTTACGAAGTGATTTTGCTACCGACAAGCAACTCGCACTCTACCGTACCTATGTACGCCGATGAGTACGAGCGGCTTGCCTTTTCTGCACGGAATTGACTTTTATTTGAAAATCTGCTAAGCTGTAACAGGTGATATTTATGAGTTATGCAGACATTCTTTACCGAGACACCTGCAAAAAAATACTGACGGAGGGCGTCTGGGACACGGAGCTGGATGTGCGCCCGCATTGGCAGGACGGCACACCTGCACATACCGTCAAATGCTTTGGCGTTGTCAATCGTTATGACCTTCGCAAGGAATTTCCCATCATGACGCTGCGCCGTACCTATTATAAATCCTGCATTGATGAGCTTCTTTGGATCTGGCAGAAAAAATCCAACAATGTCCGCGATTTGAAAAGTCATATCTGGGATAGCTGGGCGGATGAAAACGGCTCGATCGGAAAGGCATACGGATATCAGCTTGGTATAAAGCATCTGTATCCGGAGGGAGCGTTTGACCAGGTAGACCGTGTTCTGTTTGACCTGAAACACCACCCTGCCAGCCGAAGAATCATGACAAACCTTTATAATTTCAATGATTTACATGAAATGGCGCTGTATCCCTGCGCCTATTCCATGACATTCAATGTTTCGGGCAATACGCTCAATGCCATTTTGAACCAGCGGTCGCAGGATATGCTGACGGCGAATAATTGGAATGTTGTGCAGTATGCCGTGCTGGTGCATATGTTCGCGCAGGTGAGCGGTCTGGAAGCCGGGGAGCTGGTGCATGTCATTGCGGACTGCCATATCTATGACCGCCATATACCGTTGGTGGAAAAGATGCTTGACTTGGAGCCGTATGAAGCGCCAAAATTTTATGTAAACCAAGAGGTAAAGGATTTCTACCATTTTCAGGTGGAGGATTTCCGCTTGGAAAACTACCGTTTCCATGAATTTACGGATAAAATTCCCGTTGCGATTTGAGGTGGAATATGATTGCAATCGTGAATGTGACAGAGAACTGGGGGATCGGGTTTGAGGATCACCTGTTGGTCAATATTCGTGCCGACCTGAAACGATTTCGGGAACTGACAGTGGGAAAGACGGTGATTTACGGCCGAAAGACGCTGGAAACTTTCCCGAATCAGAAGCCGTTAAAAGGTAGGAGAAACCTGATTTTGTCCTCGAATCCTGATTTTTCTGCGGAAAATGCCGAGGTTTTTTTGAACATCAATCTGCTGCTGGAGGCAATAAAAAATCTGCCTGCCGATGAGGTTTTTGTAATTGGCGGTGAGTGTGTATATCGGCAGCTTTTGCCGTATTGCAGCGCCGCCTATGTGACCAAAACAGACGGCGTATTTCCGGCAGACCGCTTTTTCCCCAATTTGGATGAATTGCCGGACTGGAAAGCCGAAGATTGCTCACCCCGTCTGGAGGAAAACGGCACACAGTATAGATATATATATTATGTAAACAAGCGGCGATAAAATTGCAGGCTGCTCTGAGCGTAAAGCGTCAGAGCAGCCTGCTTTCTTATCGGCCGGAGGAAATGTTGCTGTGAATTCCGACGTAAATGTAGTCCGGTGTAGGAAGATTGCCGCTCAAAACAGTTAAACGTACCTCAACCGGCGCATCGGCAGAAATACCGTCTATGTTCAAAGGCAGCAGAAGCACATTGTTATCCAATGTATAGGTTCCGATCTCCATGTCGTTGACAGTCACCGTGAATTCCGCTTTGACATAGGAGCCGTTAATCGCAAGCCCGACGATCTGATAGGTCGGCTCGTCGGTGCTGCCGGAATAATCTATGCTGCCGTATTCCTCATAGAATTCATACTGGGCGGTAACCAGTTCATCCAAGCTTGCATCAGAGGGAAGACCGGAGGCATTGATCGGTTTTTCATGCAAAATAGCGGTACGAATCAGAACACCGTTTTCGCTCATGCTGCGTTCGGATTTCTGATAGGCTGCGCTGTCGTCGGGAATGGCCATTTCATTCAGATAATTCGAAAATAAGCTGTCTGCGTCAATTCCCTGTGCAAGCGCCTCCCGAACGAAGGGAGTCAGCGCATCATCCTGTTCCTCTACAACTCTGTTATAATAGGCGGAGGTGTCAATATCCTCAACCGACTGCGTGGAAGTTTCAGGTGTGTCGATCACTGTCGTGCTCTCAGAAGCAGCGGCGGATTCCGAGGGCAGCATCTCGTCTGCGCAGCCCGCGAGCAGGGAAACGATGATTAGGGCGGTAAGAAGAACAGATATCTTTTTTCTCATAGCTTCACCTCAAATATATGATATAGATAGGACGTCAAATCAGGGCATATGTTCCATGTTGATAAAGTAATTCGCCGGGAAGAGCGCCTGCTTTTCCCGGCGAATGAAAATCAAAAATCAGAAAATACCCTGTGCCATCATGGCGTCTGCAACCTTCTTAAAGCCGGCAATATTTGCACCGGCAACGAGGTTGTAGCCAAGATGGTACTCTTCTGCTGCTTCGGCAGAGACGCGGTGGATATTTGCCATCATTTTTTGCAGTTGCGCATCGACTTCCTCGGCGGTCCAGACCAGACGCTCGGAGTTCTGGCTCATTTCCAGAGCGGAAACACCGACGCCGCCGGCGTTGACAGCTTTGGAGGGGGCAACGATCATATTTTTCTGACTCATCAGATAGTAAAGAGCGTCGTTTGTGGTGGGCATATTGGCAACTTCAATGTAGTATTTCACGCCGTTTGCGACGATCTTTTCGGCAGAATCCATTTTCACATCATTCTGCATTGCAGAGGGCATAATGACATCGGCCTTGACACCCCACGGTTTTTCGCCGGGGAAGAAGGGGACACCGAACTTATCTGCATAATCCTGAACGCGGTTGCGGTTGGATTCACGCATTTCAAGCAGATAGCTGATCTTCTCCTCGCTGGAGGAAACACCCTCCTCGTCGAGTATGTAGCCGTCAGGACCGGAGAGCGTGATGACCTTCGCGCCCAGATGGAACGCCTTCTTGCAAATACCCCATGCAACATTGCCGAAGCCGGAAATTGCAATGGTCTTGCCCTGAATGCTCTCACCCTCATGCTTGAGAACCTCATTCAGATAGTACATGGCACCGTAGCCGGTTGCTTCCGGACGGGTCAGGGAGCCGCCGTAGCTGAGCCCCTTGCCGGTCAGAACGCCGTTTTCCCAAACGCCCTTCAGACGGCGATACTGGCCAAACAGATAGCCGATCTCACGGCCGCCGACACCCATATCACCTGCGGGAACGTCAACGTCCGGCCCGATATAGCGGTACAGAGCGGTCATATAGCTTTGGCAGAAACGCATGATTTCGGCATCGGACTTGCCGGTCGGGTCGAAGTCGGAGCCGCCCTTGCCGCCGCCGATGGGAAGACCGGTCAGGGAGTTCTTAAAAATCTGTTCGAAGCCGAGGAACTTGATAATGCCTTCATAGACGTTCGGCTGGAACCGCAGGCCGCCCTTGTAGGGGCCGAGCGCGCCGTTAAACT
>JAEDKB010000090.1 GCA_016296045.1 Oscillospiraceae bacterium | reverse complement strand
AGCGGCACAGACGGCGTACAGGCGCATACGCAGACGCTTTGGAAGCTGCTGCGCCAATTTGCGGAGGGCTCCTCCAAAACGCCGGGTGTCCACCCGTCGGGATCCTTGATCGGGAAGGCGCTTTCCGCGCCGGGGAAATTCTGGTTAAAGTCGCCGCCGACGATCACAAAATTGCCCTTTGCGTATTCCTCCTCAATGAATTGCGTGAGCTGCTGCATCTGGGCAAGCCTTCCTTCGCCGTCGTCATAGGCTTCCAGATGGACGTTGACCAGAACCAGCTCCTGCTCCATACCGTCCATCGGGATGCGGGTTACAAGCATACAGCGCTTCAAATTTGCCACGCGAACCGGCCAGGAGAAGGGACACGGCAGGCTGTAGCGCGTAGCGGAGGAAATATCATAGCGGCTGTAGGTGGCGATGCCGGAATGAACCTTGCCGATGGTCTCGGGCAGCGGATAGGGAACGTAATTGCAGGAATAGTTCAGTGCAAAACGGCTTTCATAGTCCGCAAGATCGTATTCGTATTGCAGCCATTGATTCTGCTCATAGGAACGCTTGGAATCGGTGTCAACCTCCTGCAGGAGGATAAAATCCGCGTCACAGCTTTTTAAAATGGATTCGATGCCGAGCATATTTTCCTTGAGCTTCTCTTCGGATTCGGCCATGACGCCGCTGCCGCCGTCCATAAAGAAATCGGCGTTTTCGTCCAGACCGGCAAAGCCGGTGTTAAAGGTGACAATGCGGTAGCTTTGGACGGAGAGAGGCTTGGAAACGCTGACGGCGCCCGGCTGTGCGATTTCGGCGTGCGCCGGATTGTATTCCGTCACCGTCAGATAGCCGATCAGTCCCGCCGCCAGGATCGCCAAAACCAGCACGATCGCCAGCAGATATTTTCCGATTACGCCGAATACACGCAGAACCTTGCGGCCTGTGCCGGTCGTTTCCTGCGGAGGACGGCGAACCACGGTCGGCTCGACGTGAATATCATAGGCAGGCTCGGCGGAGATTTCGGAAGGCTCCTCGTTCATATCGTCATACGGCTCATCATAAGGGTCGCAGACCTCGTCGGTTTCTTCATAAATGCCCCTGGGCAGCTCGATAGACGGAAGCTCCTCTTCGGGAAGCGGAACGGACTCGTCGCCTGCGGCAGAGGAATCCATGCCTGCCGGGTCATCAAAAAACGCCTCGGATGCGGGCATATCGGGAAGCAGTTGTGCCGGATCGTCAGCCGGAGTGCCTTGGGGGACTTCGGCGGAGAGATTCTCGTCAAAATCCGGAGCGGAGAAGGAATCCTTCATATGCAGTACCTCCTTATTTTCAAATATCATACCATGCCTTTTTCCGAAACGCAAGCATTTCATGCGTGGAAGCATACAGGGCAGGCTCAAACAAAAAGCGGCGAGCGGGCAGCAAATTTGAAAAAAGGCGTTGCATTTTTTTCGGAATGTGATATAATAACCTCTGCAAGCGCGAGCGCGAGCAGAAATTTCCGAAGTGAAAACGGAAGCAAGATGATAAAAGTACATATGGGCCATTAGCTCAGCTGGGAGAGCGCAAGGTTCGCAATCTTGAGGTCAGGGGTTCGATCCCCCTATGGTCCACCAAGCAAAAGCCACCCGCAGGGGTGGCTTTTTGTATTTTGTCATCCTTAGCGACAGCGAAGGATCCTTGCACCTTCGATAGAGAAAGGATTCTTCGTCACTTCGCTCCTCAGAATGACATATACGAGGAAGTGAGGACGAAAGGAAAGGTTACGAATTACTGTAAGCGTTCCGGTCGTCCGACACAGTCGTTGCAGGCAATAACGAACGGACAGGCGGTTTCCTCTGCACGGATCAAGCACCGTATACATATAATATTGTGATATCGTTTTTTGGAGGGAGCTATGTGTCATAATGATTATATTATAAAATCCCTTGAGCTGCATCTCTTTTTCGGGCGTATCATGAAAGAGCACGCGCTGTTTTTAAGGGCGGGCTTTACCCCTGCGAATGCGGCTTTCTCAAAGCAGGCAGAGGACTTTAAAGAGGCGTTTGAAAAGCTTTTGTGTGAAGTTGTGGCGCTCAGTAACGGCATCGTATCGCCCGATGTGCTTGCCTCCGGCGAGGTGGTGACGGAATTTACGGCTTTGGCGGAAAAGCAGACCGAATGCTTTACCGCGATTGCGATTGACAGAAAGCTTACCGAAAGGGAGCTGCGCCTACGCGGCGCTTGCAGCAACCGCGACAGCGACCTGTCTCAAAAGGAATGTGCCGTGCATAAGCTCAACGACAGAGCGCTCCGCCTTTTGGACAGACTGATCTGCTTTAAGGAAAGCATCTTAAAAGAGGTGCTGAACTGCCAGATGTTCACGATGAATTACCCTTTGCTGATCGAGCATATTATTCGAGAGGCAAAGCTCTACCGCAAGTACCTGCATATGCTTGAAAGGGACGGGGACTTAAACTGTCGGTCTATGCGGGAGATCGAATGCTTCTGGAACCGGATCATGATGGAGCACGCCCTGTTTATCCGGGGGCTTCTTGATCCGGCCGAAGCGGAATTGATCGCGTCGGCGGATGAATCCGCCAAGGAATTTGCGGAGCTGCTGCGCCAATGCAGCTCCGCGCAGGATCAAACGCTGACGGCAAGCTCCCTTGAAAAAACCGTTAAGCTCAGAGACTTTAAGGCGGCCGGAGCAAAGGGAATCCAGGAATGTAAGATTCGGTCGGTCATTCTGCCCCTGCTTGCGGATCACGTTCTGCGGGAGGCCAATCATTATATCCGCCTATTAAAAGGATAATTTAAGGCGCGGTGCCGGAAAGCACCGCGCCTTGTTTTGATTAGGGATTATGAAAGAATTCCTCCGGATCGACGGGGCTGTTATTCTGATAGACCGCGAAGTGCAGATGCGGCATCGTTGCCGTTTCCACACAGGCGGTCGTGCCAACGACACCCAGAACATCTCCCCGTGCGACACTCTGACCGACGCTGACGGAAACCTCTTCGTTCAGATTGGAATAGTGCGTCGTATAGCCGTCGGCGTGCTGCAAAACGACCGTCATGCCGAGACTTTCGTCCTCATAGATGGCATAAACGGTTCCGTCTGCCGCCGCGCAGACCTCCTGACCCTCCTCGGCGCGGTAATCGACGCCCTCATGGGTGCGCCAGTCACGCGTTGTTTCGTTATAGGCCAGATGATCGACGGAAAACGCCGTGACCGACTCACCGTCCAAAGGCCGTGCCGTTTCAAGACGTTTGGGCGAGGTCGGCTCCGTTGCGGTTTCGGGCTTCTGCGCAGCGGGTGTGTTTTGCTGCGCGGTCTCCTTGACCTGAGCCGATTCGCTCACGGTTTCTTCGCTTGCTGCCGTCTCCGTCGCGATGACGGGCGCGACCGTTGTCTGTTCTGCGGGACGCTCCCGCGTCAAAAGGAAATAAGCCGATGTTCCCACAGCCACTGCACAAAGAAGCAGGACTATGTAATAGCCCTTTTCCTTGACAAAGCTGCGGAAGCCTTTTGATTTGTTGTTGTGTTGCATAAAAAGCACCTCCGAGCATGAGTATCGACAGCAGAAATCGGATTTATACAGAAATCTTATGAAAAAAAGCCGATACGAATAAAAAATAAAGGGAAAGCCTCGGCTTTTCCGACTGCTTTTGAAAGAACGGCAGGGTATACTGTAGGCACTGATCTACAGGAGGGAAACGATGAATTCAACGGTATTGAGGCTGTGCAGCGCGTTTTTGCTGTTTGGAATTGTGATGGCAATTGCCATCGGATTGCTGACCGGATTATTCCTGCCATAGAAAAGTTTTTCCGTGCCGAGGTTCGGCACGGATTTTTTCTTGACAAAATGAATAATTATGCTTAAAATATATTGTAATTTCATAACCTTATCGAGAGTGGCGGAGGGACCGGCCCGATGAAGCCCGACAACCTGCGAAAATCGCAAGGTGCCAATTCCGGCGATGAAGTATCGACAGATGAGGACACGTTGAAGGTACCCTGTCGAATCAGGGTGCTTTTTGTATCGACAAGGGCTATGAGATACGAAAAAATCAGAAAGGAAGCCCCTGTTATGCAAAAAAGAATTTTTACCTCCGAATCCGTAACCGAAGGTCATCCCGACAAAGTCTGCGACCAGATCTCCGATGGCGTGCTCGATGCCATTCTGGCGCAGGACAAGAACGCCCGTGTTGCCTGCGAGAGCATCGCAACGACCGGCATGGTGCTGGTCATGGGCGAAATCTCCACCGACTGCTATGTGGATATTCCCAGTGTTGTCCGCCGGACGCTCTGCGAAATCGGGTATGATTCACCGGCCGCCGGCTTTAACGGCAAGAACTGTGCGGTGCTCACCGCCATTGACGAGCAGTCCGGCGATATTGCCATGGGCGTGAACAATTCCTATGACGATGCCGATACGCTCGGTGCGGGCGATCAGGGCATGATGTTCGGCTATGCCTGCGACGAAACCGAAGAGCTGATGCCGGCGCCCATTTCCTTTGCCCACAAGCTGACGAAAAAGCTTGCCGCAGAGCGCAAAAACGGTCATCTGCCGTGGCTGCGTCCGGACGGCAAGAGCCAGGTTTCCGTCCAGTATGCACAGGACGGCTCTGTGGAGCGCATCGACAATGTCGTAATCTCCACCCAGCATTCCGACGAAATTTCCATCAAGGATCTGCGCGAAGCGGTGATTGAGGAGATCATCCGTCCGACGCTTCCGGCAAACCTGCTTGACGGAGCGACCAAGTTCTACGTCAATCCGACGGGACGCTTTGTCATCGGCGGTCCGGTCGGTGATTCCGGTCTGACCGGCAGAAAGATCATCGTTGACACCTACGGCGGCTATGCGTCCCACGGCGGCGGCTGCTTCTCCGGCAAGGATCCCACGAAGGTGGATCGCAGCGCCGCTTATATGGCACGTTATGTTGCGAAGAACATTGTTGCGGCCGGCCTTGCCAAGCGCTGCCAGATCGAGCTTGCCTATGCCATCGGCGTGGCGCAGCCCGTTTCCGTTCTGGTCGATACCTACGGCACCGGCAAGCTGAGCGATCTGCGTCTGAGCGAGCTGGTAAGCGAATGCTTTGATCTGCGTCCGGCAGCGATTATTTCCGCGCTGGATCTGCGCCGTCCGATCTACCAGCAGACCGCGGCATACGGTCATTTCGGCCGTACCGATCTTGACCTGCCGTGGGAAAAGACGGATGCGGTTGAAAAGCTGCTTGCAAAAGCATAAAATCTGATTCTCCGAAGAGAGGAACCCCTATGAAGCTTTCACAGAAAATAGAAAAGTGCGAGCTGTCCCCGATCCGAAAATTCTATCCCTATGTGGTCGAGGCGCAGAAGCGCGGCATCAAAATCCATTTTTTAAACATCGGTCAGCCCGATATAAAAACCCCTCCGGTCTATTTTGATGCGATCTCCGATTTCCGCCAGGAGGTTCTGGAATATATGCCCTCTCCCGGCATTCCCGAACTGATCGAAGCAATCCGAACCTACTATCATCGTCTGGGCGTTGCCTTTGACAGCGGGGATATCATGGTCACGACCGGCGGCAGCGAAGCGCTGCTGATGGCGATGCTCTGCATTCTCGACGAGGGTGAGGAGGTTATTGTTCCGGAGCCGTTCTATCCGAACTACGCCACCTTCATCCGCTCTGCCGGCGGCAGAATCTGCCCCATCCATACCAAGCCGGAGGAAGGCTACCGTTATGCCTCCCGCGAGCAGGTCGAGCCGCTCATCAACGACCGCACCCGCGCCATTCTGATTACGAACCCCGGCAATCCGACCGGTACGATCCTCACGCCGCAGGAGCTGCGGCTGATGGCGGACATTGCCAAGGAGCACGATCTCTTCCTGATTTGCGACGAGGTCTATCGTGAATTCATTTATGACGGCGGCGAGCTTACCACCGCCGCGAGCTTCCGGGATGTGGACGAGAATCTTATCCTGATCGACTCCGTTTCCAAGCGCTTCAGCGCCTGCGGTGCCAGAATCGGCGCATTGATTTCGCGCAACAAGGCGCTGATGGAAGCGGCAACCAAGATCGCGCAGGCGCGTCTGTCGGTTGCGACGCTCGATCAGATCGGTGCCGCCGCGCTGTATACGGTCGAGCCGTCTTATTTCAACGCGACCCGTGAGGAATACCAACGCCGCCGCGATGTCTGCTACCGCAAGCTCAAGGAGATCCCCGGTGTCGTTACGACGGAGCCGAAGGGTGCGTTCTATACCATGGCGAAGCTGCCCGTTGACAGCGCGGAAAAATTCCAGATGTTCCTGCTGAAGGAATTTGAGGACAACGGAGAGACGGTTGTTTTCTCTCCGGGTGAGGGCTTCTATGCCACGCCCGGTGCAGGCGTGGACGAGATCCGTATTGCCTATGTCCGCTGCGTTGAGGAGCTGGAGCGCGCGCTGGAGCTTCTCCGCATGGCAATCGAACGCTACAATAATAAATAAAAAAAGCGAACAGCCTTCTGTCCAGACTGTCGATAAAGGCTCAAACCGTCAAAATAAAAAATATCATTTTCGTGCAACGCATTGGTTGAGGCGTTTCGGACAATGGGGATTGTTTTCATACGAAACTGCCGGGAAAACCTTGCTTCGCAAGCATTTTGACTTACTGCGCAACTCACACGCTACCGTACCTATGTACGCCGACGCGTGTGAGTTGCTTGTCTTTGAACCTTTCTCGGCAGTCTGCCAGCGTGCCGAAAAGGGTTATTCGTTCCTTGCTTTTTTTGCCGATTCGGTGTA
>JAEDKB010000089.1 GCA_016296045.1 Oscillospiraceae bacterium | reverse complement strand
ATGGACAGATAGTTCAATGCGCCGGAAAACACCGGGATCAGGGCGCCGCCGATTTCCGCCCATGAGTGCATCTGCCATACCTTCCAGTCCGGCTTCAGACCAAGGTCAATGCCGCAGAAGAAGAAGTTCAGCGCTTTAAAACCCTCGGGAAGCAGCTCGGCGTTGCTCGCGGCGCGGTACTGCCAATACACATCGAGCTTGTCCACGGCAATACCTTCCTGCGCTGCAATCAATTCCTTGACGGCAGCAATCTGCTCGGTGCTCAGGTGCAGCAGGTATTCCAGCGGTTCGCGGATGACATTGTACAGCGGGAACAGAATGAGCAGAGGAATGAACGCCCAGAGGCAGCCGCCGGTCATGCTGGCGCCCTCCTCTTTATAGAGCTTCTGCACCTCCTGCTGGTATTTCTGCTTATCATCGCCGCAGGCCAGCTCAATCTGCTTGACCATCGGCTGCAGGCGGGAGGTTTTCATCATGCTCTTTTTGCTCTTGGCGCTCACCGGCAGAAGAATCAGCTTGACTGCCAGAGAGAACAGGATCAGAGCAATGCCATAGTTGTTGAAGAAGTTATAGAAAAACTCCAACACATAGCCAAAGGGGATCTGAATAAACGGAATATTAAACATTCTTTTCTCCTACATACCGCATGGCGGTATTATGGGTTGACGCATTTGCGCCGGGTGGACATCACGGCACCGGATCATAAAAGTCGCCGTGATTGAACGGGTTGCACCGTAATAACCGTTTGAATGTCATCCAGCCGCCTTTTGCCGCGCCGTACTTTTCGATGGCCTCAAGGCCGTATTCCGAACAGGTGGGAATAAAGCGGCATTTGCCGGGAAACGCAGGCGAGATAAAACGGCGGTAAAATCGAATCAGACCGATAAGAATACGCTTCATGGCTGTTTCTCCATAAGCTCCAGCTTGTCCGCGGCGCGCAAAAACGCATTGGTCAGCGCCGCATGATCCGCCTCTAAAGCGGCACGGCGGGCAACAATCACAATATCATAGCCGCTGCGCAGCTTTGCCTCGTTCAGACGGACGATCTCACGCAGTCTGCGGCGCATACGATTGCGCACAACGGCATGTCCGAGCTTGGTGCTGACCGTCAGTCCAAGGCGGTTGAAGCCAAGGCGGTTTGGCTGGCAATAGACGATCAGGCAGCGATTTCCCGCGCTTTTACCGCGCAGATAAAGGCGGCGAAAAACGTGATTTTCTTTCAGCGATACGATCATGCTTTTTTCCTCGCGGATAGACCGAAGGCGAACAGAGATACTCCTCCGTTCGCCCCTGATTGACATTCAGACAGTATGGTGCGGTCACGGCTCCTTAGGCGGACAAAACAGCTCTGCCTTTTGCACGGCGGCGGGCAAGAACCTTGCGGCCGTTGGCGGTAGCCATTCTCTTGCGGAATCCATGAACCTTTGCGCGATGGCGCTTTCTGGGCTGATAGGTACGCAGCATCTCGTGTACACCTCCTGTAAAATTATGCTCAACGATCACAGATCGTAGCAATCAAAAAAATATCGCACATATTTGCGCTATGGTATTATAGCGCATTTTCTCCCAAAAAGTCAACCAAAAAATTCATTTTTTCATGAAACAGAGAAAAATAGTGCTTAAATTCTAATTTCGACACAAGATATATGCCGCTCAGTCCATCGGCGGCCGGAAAACAGGCAGGGGCGGCGCTGCAAAGGTGAACAGAATCAGGCTGGCACCGTAGAGCATGACCGGCAGCAGCAGCCATGGCGCGGCACTTTCGAGCTTCCGGCTCCTCGCAGCCAGATACGCAAGCAGGAAGCCGCCTGCCATCGTAATAAAATACAGCGCAAGATCCACCGGCAAGCCCTCCAAATGAAACACGCATTTGAGCAAATAGTATGCGCAGAGCAGAAAAACCGGCATGACAAGCTGCGCCAGCAGAAAGCCGCTCCACAGACGCAGCTTCTCTGCCGTTGCCATGCTGAGCACCCATGCCGCGCACAGCGTCGGCCAGAACAGCAGCTTCAAATGCTCCCAGACGCTTTCATTGACCGGCGAAATCAGCGCTGTCAGCGGATTCGGCAGAACCTCATAGAAAAAATGCAGTGCGCTTCCTGCCGCCGCCGCCACAAGAAATGCAATCAAATACCGTTTCTTCATAGATAAACCCCCTCCAATCAAGCATATGCCGGAGAGGGATCGGTAATGTGTCAAAAAATGTGCCCGTGGGCAGAGATTTTCCGTTACAGCGCCGCTTGTTTTGAAAAAAATCGGTCGGCTTCCGCTTCGGAAACCGACCGATACCGCGTGTCAAAAAAGTCTTTTGACGATTTGCGCCTTTATCGGCAGTCTGATTGTTACTCTCTTACCAGCGGCATGCTCATGCAGCGCGGACCGCCTCGGCCTCGGGAAAGCTCTCCGCTGGGGATCCTCAGCACTTCAATCCCCTCGGCTTCCATCAGCTCGTTGGTCACATAGTTGCGGTCATAGGCAATCACCGTTCCCGGACGGATGCACAAGGCGTTTGAGCCGTCGTTCCACTGCTCACGCTGCGCCGCAATCTGATCGCCGCCGCCGCAGCGGAGCAGCTTGATGCTTTCTGCGCCGACCGCCTGCGCAAGCACCGTTTCCAGCGACTCGTCCAGACGGCGTACCTTGACATTCCTGCCGCCGTCCGGTGTCAGCTCGAAAATTTGCAGGGATTCCAGTATGGACGGATGCACAAGGAATTTATCCACATCAATCTGCGTCAAAACGGTATCCAGATGCATAAAGGCACGGGTGCTGGGAATGTCAAAGCCCAGCACGCGGCAGATCTGCGCACTTTCATCGGCAAAGATGTTCTGGGCAAGCCGCTCCACCGCTTCGGGCATTGTGCGCTGGGAAATGCCCACCGCAATCGTCGATGCGCTCAGATTCAGAATATCGCCGCCCTCAAGGGTAAACGGCTCGGCCGGCGTATAGTAAAACGGAACCTTCCCCGCATAATCCGGATGATAGCGCAGAATATACTCACTGTAGATCGTTTCACGGTTGCGCGTAACGGAATACATATGGTGCAAAGAAACACCGTGTCCGATGGAAGCAAACGGGTCGCGTGTAAAATACAGATTCGGAATCGGATCGAGCACAAAATGCGTACGATCACCTCGCATTGCCGCCAGAGAACGTGTGCCGTGCTGCGGCAGCTCGTCAAAGCGAACGCCCGTCATGGTCTTCAGCACCAGCTCGTGCGGATCGGCAATGGCAAGCAGAACCTCCGTCAGCGCGTCGCGGTAGCTTTGCGCCACGCAGCCGCTTCGGCTGATGAAGTCCTCCACGAACCGCACCCGCAAATCGCTGCTGCGCATCAGCGTCTGCGCCGTCAGCTCTGACAGATAGCACACCGTCACGCCCTGATCGCGCAGGGTCTGCGCAAAGATATCATGCTCATTCTGCGCACCGCGAAGATAGGGAATGTCGTCAAACAGCAGCCGCTCCATCGAATTCGGCACCAACTGCTCCAGTTCAATATCCGGACGCTTTAACAGGACCTTTTTCAGAGGTCCTACCTCACTTTTCACATGAATCGCCATAGCTCACAGCTTCCTTTTCTTGTTTTTCCTCCAGTTTATCATACAAGTTGTGATTACGCAACCAATTTCCAAACTTTTTCAGCGGCAATTCCGCTCTTTCCCCAAAAATACAGTAAAATGCAAAATATTTTCGATAAATATTCAATTTTCGCGTTTCTCGCTTGCAGCATCGAAAGAAAATACAATCTGTCCGAACGGACTTCTCCAAAGCCGCTTATCGCGCCGCAGCGCATAAAACAGGACGGCACCGCAGATTCTTTTTTCGGCAGGCCGTATGGCAATTATTTCCCCCTCAGGTATGGACTTCACCGTGTTTTTTTGATATGATAACAAATACGAACCGTCTGCCGCAGGGCAGAAACGAAAGGAATCGTGTTACTATGAAAAAATTGATCGATTTATTATCCGCCGAGGTCTGCGAGGCGTTTGAAAAAGCGGGCTACGAGCCTGCCTGCGGCAAGGTTACTGTCTCTAACCGCCCCGACCTGTGCGAATTTCAATGCAACGGCGCCATGCCTGCCGCGAAAACGGCACACAAGGCTCCCATTCTGATCGCAAACGATGTCGTCGCGCTTTTATCCGAAAGCCGCGTGTTTTCCTCTGCCGAGGCCGTCAATCCCGGCTTTATCAATCTGCGTGTGCGTGAGGACTTCCTTGCCGCGCATATCGAGCAGATGCGCCGCAGTGACCGTCCGGGCGTGACCGGAGAGCCGTCCGGCCGCCGCGTCGTGCTGGACTACGGCGGTCCGAATGTCGCCAAGCCCTTGCACATCGGGCATTTGCGCTCCGCCATCATCGGCGAGAGCATCAAGCGGATCTATCGCTATTTCGGTGACACCGTGATCGGCGATATCCATTTGGGCGACTGGGGTCTGCAAATGGGTCTCATCATTGCCGAGCTGCGTCTGCGTCAGCCCGACCTTCCCTATTTTGACGATTCCTTTACCGGCGAATACCCCGAGGAAGCACCGTTTACGATCTCCGAGCTGGAGGAGATTTATCCCACCGCCAGCGCCAAGAGCAAGGTCGATGCAGATTTTGCAGAGCAGGCACATGAGGCAACCGTCTGTTTGCAGCAGCATAAGCGCGGCTATTACGCGCTCTGGCAGCACATTATGCGAATTTCCGTTGCCGACCTCAAGCGCAATTACGACGATCTGAATGTCAGCTTTGATATTTGGAAGGGCGAGAGCGATGCCGAGGAATATATTCCTCCGATGCTGCAAATGCTGGAGCAGAAGGGTCTGCTGGTGGAAAGCGAGGGCGCAAGGGTCATCCCCGTTGCCGAAGAGGGCGACAAAAAAGAAATTCCGCCCTGCATTATCGTAAAAAGCGACGGCGCAACGCTGTACGCCACCACCGATCTTGCCACCATCGTTCAGCGGATGCAGGACTATCATCCCGACAAGCTGCTCTACCTGACCGACAAGCGTCAGTCTCTGCACTTTGAACAGGTCTTCCGCGCCGCACGCAAGAGCGGTATCGTTCCCGAAGGCACGGAGCTTCAGCACATCGGCTTCGGCACGATGAACGGCAAGGACGGCAAGCCCTTCAAAACACGCAGCGGCGGCGTTATGCGTCTGGAAACGCTGATTGCCGACACCACAAATTATGTCGAGCAGAAGATTCTGGAAAATCAGACGCTCGATGCCGATGAAGCTAAAAAGACCGCAAAGATCATTGCAATCGCTGCGCTGAAATACGGCGATCTGTCCAACCTCGCAACCAAGGATTATATCTTTGATCTGGAACGCTTTTCCTCCTTTGAAGGCAATACGGGGCCGTATCTGCTGTATACCATCGTGCGCATCAAGTCCATCCTGAACCGCTGCGGCACGGAGGTTTCCGGCCTTTCCATCGCTCCGGCAGACAGCGCGGAGGCAAAGGCTTTGCAGCTTATGCTCTCGCAGATGCCCGATCAGCTCTATATGGCATACCGCGATTCTCTGCCGAACGCCGTCTGTGCCTACGCCTATGAGCTGGCAGGCGCGGTCAACAAGTTCTACCACGAAACCCACATTCTCACCGAGCCGGACGAAGAGAAGAAAAACGGCTATCTTGCCCTCATCAGCCTTGCAAAGCGCGCTTTGGAGGTATGTATTGATCTTTTGGGCTTCTCCGCTCCGGATCGGATGTAATTCTGACGATCGATAAAGAAAGGGAGCGCCACAATCGCGTGGCGCTCCCTTTTCTATTGTATTTACAGCTTTGCGCAGTCCATCGGCTTGCCGCGCAGCATCGTCAATCCGTGCTCGAGCGCCGGCAGCACCGCCTCCAGATTCTCCTTTGCCGCCTTGGGGCTGCCGGGAAGGTTGATAATCAGGCTGCGTTCACAGATGCCGGCAACACCGCGGCTCAGCATTGCGCGGGGCGTAATTGCCATGGAGGCCGCCCGCATTGCCTCCGGAATTCCGGGTGTCATGCGCGTACATACGGCAAGCGTCGCTTCCGGCGTTACATCACGGGGCGCAAAGCCGGTGCCGCCCGTGGTGACAATCAAAGCTATGTCCTCGGCAGCGCCTTGCATCAGCGCTTGACGGATCTGCGCGTCCTCATCCGGCACAACAACGATACCGTCTACCTCGTAGCCGGCAGCCGTCAGCAGCTCCTTTACCAGCGGCCCGCCCGCATCGGGGCGCTCGCCGCGATAGCTGCGGTCGCTGACGGTGATCACTCTGGCAGTAAACATATCCGTTCCTCACTTTCCGAAGGGGCAGATGGGATAGCGGCATTCGCCGCAGCCGAGGCACAGACCGCCTTCGCCCATCTCCACAAAATCCTGCTTTACCAGCTCCACGCCCGCCGCAATACGCGGCAACGCCAGATCAAATACGGTCGCCTTAGCATACATTACGCAGCCGGGCAGTCCCACGATGGGAACGCCGTCATCAAAATAGCCCAGCAGGAACATGGCTCCCGGCAGCACGGGCGCGCCGTAGGTGACGATACGGGCACCGCTGCGCTTGATGGCGCCGGGCGTGTTATCGTCAGGATCCACACTCATGCCGCCGGTGCAGAGAATCAGCTCCACGTCCTTTTTCCGCATGGCGGCAATGGCCTGCACAATATGCTCCATGCCGTCGTCCACGGTTACATGCTCGGTCATTTCCATTCCAAAGGTTTTTAGCTTTTTGACGAGCACCGGTGTAAAAGCGTCCTGAATCCGGCCGTGGAACACCTCGCTGCCGGTGGTAATGACGGCCGCCATTTTCAGCTTGTAGGGCAGCAGCTCCAG
>JAEDKB010000088.1 GCA_016296045.1 Oscillospiraceae bacterium | reverse complement strand
GGCGACCTATGTATCGATCGCTTGGAAAGCGGCTGTATCTTTGGCACGGGAAACCGCAACATCCTCCCACCCGTGTATGGTGCTGACATGATAAAGCATACAAATGACTATTTTTTTGAAGATCTGCGAAACTACATCGTCGGCAACGAAAACAAGGCAGAGAAAATCCTACAGTATTTCCGCGATTATTCTTATGGCAGCAATCGCCTGAAGTACGACTATTTTTTGCGGCTGATGAAAGAAGACTTGGAGTACGACTATCTTTTATGGCTGATGGAAGAAGACGGAGAGGATATGTCTTATCATTTATTATGAATGTCGATTGCGCACCGGCAACAAGACCCGGCACGTCAAGGCGGGCGAGCCCATCCCCTTCTGCTGCGGCAGACGGATGGAAATTTTAGACTGATACATTTTTTGAGGGAGCGGAAAAATCCGCTCCCTCTTTCACTGCTTTACAATCTCACGCCGTAATGCGAGATATTCCTCTTCCGTCTCCTTCCACCTTTCCTCGGCTGCCTGAAAACGCTGCACGGCTTGCAGCATTTCCGGCGATGTATAAGATGCCCCCTGCTTGGTCAATGTCTCCAAATCACGTCTTGCACTCTCGCGCTCTATGCCGATGCAGGCCAACGCTTTCCCAAGCTTTACCAGTTGTTTCTTTTTCTCTATCATGGTGCCCTCCTTTTCGCATATATCACGATTCTATCAAAATTTCCCAAATTAGTGAAGTATCACTAACAAATTTTTCTCCGATGAAATATCATAAAAAGACGATATATCGTTGGGAGGAACGCCATGAATACACAGGAAGCGGTTGCAAGACGGATTCGTGAGCTGTGCAAGGAACGCGGATGGACACCGAATGGGTTGAGCAACCACGCAGCCGTTCCGCAGAGCACGGTGAAGAGCATTTTGGGCGGAGAAAGCAAAAATCCCGGTACGGTTTCGGTCAAAAAGCTTTGCGACGCTTTTGAGATCACCCTGAAGGAGTTTTTCGACACACCGTATTTTGACACATTGGAGCAGGAGATCAAATAGGAAAGCTGACAGGGAGTAAAAAGCGCCACGCTTTTTATATGATTCCAAGGATAAAAGGGTTTGATTTTGTCGGATTCTGTGTTATATTGTATATAGTGATGCAGCAGACTTTCGGCGCATTTCTGCGCCGGTTTCAGGAGGAATCAGATATGAAGCGTTTCATTGCTGTCTTGCTTGTTTTTGTTGTTCTTTCCACGTTGCTGGCCGGATGCGGCTTGCCCGGAGGCTCCGATAAAGACGCAAAATCTGATACAGAAGCAAATTCCTCGCACTACCTTTTGCACACCGTAAAAGACGGCAGCACCACCTACTACTGCTGGGAAGACGGTGTGGCAACCATGACCGACACCTACGACGGCACAAGCGCTCTGTTTTGGGAAAACGATGTAAACAAAGGTATTTACTACATCAAAAACAGCAAAAGCACCGTTGCCATGGAGCAGTATATTGAGCCGACGGAAGCTCCCACCGAAACCATCCCCGATCCCAAGCAGGGGCATGAGCTCTCCGGCATCGTCACAGACCCTTCTACGGGAAAAACCTATTACTGCTGGGATGACGGCAACGCTTCCATGTCCGAGGAATATGCGGTGACCGGTCTGACCTGGACGCATCCCTGGGGACAGAGATTTTTTAACATCTACAACGGCGACAGCAGCAACGGCAACGTCATCTACAGCGAAAAGGCGTGCTCCTGGTGCGGCAACCATAAGACCTTCTATTATTCCCTGATCCGCAGCTCATACGACTACAGCGAGGAAGGGGTATATCTGTGCGAAAGCTGCCACATCGACCTGACCTCCTATCATGTCAAATGCTGCAAGTGCGGCTATTATTACTACAAGGACTATGCCGTTCTTTCCAACGGTTACTACTACTGCGAAAAGTGCTATTACGCTCAATAAGAAGCTTTCTGATTTCAAAGAGGATCGGCTGTACGCCGATCCTCTTTGACTGTCGATAAAGGCGCAAACCGTCATAATCAGGAAATATTTTTGGGGCTTTCTGAGGTTTGTCAATTACGCTCGAAAATCTGCAATTCTCACGTCTCATTTTATCAGGTTTTTCTTGAATATACCGCTTGAATATGATATGCTATTCTTGTGTAAGCATGCACCGGAACACATAGAATTACAATGAATTCCAATCAGAAAGCAGGTATGTAAAATTATGGGAATTTCGGAAACTATGCAGCAACGCAACACGCTCTCTTTTGAGGTCTTCCCGCCCAAAACCGATATCGGGATGAACAAGCTCTGCGGTGAAAACGGAGTCCTCGAAAAGCTCTACTCTCTCAACCCTGACTACATCTCTTGTACCTATGGCGCAGGCGGCACCAATGTCGGAAAGAATCTGGAAGTCGTTCGGAAAATCCGCACAGACGGACGTTGTATCCCCGTGACGCATTTTACCTGTATCGGCAACACGAAGGACGGCATCCGTGAACAACTGCAAACCTACTTGGACAACGGCATCGACCATGTGCTTGCTCTGCGCGGCGACCTTCCCTTCGGCTGGACCGGCACGGGCGGCGATCTGCACTACGCAACGGAGCTTGTCTCCTTTATCCGGGACGAATTCGGCAGCCGCTTTACCGTCGGCGTGGCAGGCTCTCCCGAAGGACATATCGCCTGCACCAGTCTGCAAGCCGACATTGACTTTCTGAAGCAGAAGCAGGACAACGGTGCCGACTTTATTATGACGCAGCTATGCTGGGATATGGATCAGTTCCGCCGCTGGCTTGACGCGATCCGCGCCGCCGGTGTTACGATGCCCGTTGACATCGGCATTATGCCCGTTCTCGATCAGGCCGCAACCATCAACATGGCGCTCTCGCGCAACGGCTGCGCATTGCCTCGGAAGCTGTGCGAGATCATCTCGAAAAACTGGATCTTCCCGAATCCGTTCGCTCCGAACGAATCCGAAGAATCCATCGCCGCAAAGAAGGCCTCCTTCAAGGCTGCCGGTATGGAATACACCGTCCGCCAGATTGAAGAGTATCTTGCCTGCGGCATCAACGGCATTCATCTTTATGCGCTGAACAAATATGACGACGTGGCGCAGATTGCAAAGGATGCCGGATTAGTATAACAGAAAGCTTTCGGGCGCTCCGCCGTCCGCAGCTTTCGGAAAGAAGCGATTTTATGACTCATACAATTGCGGTTGCCGGTAAGGGCGGCGTCGGAAAAACCACCGTCTGCGGCATGCTGATCGATCATCTGATCCGCGCAGGAAAAGGCCCGCTGCTGGTCGTTGACGCGGATGCAAACTCCAACCTGAACGAGGTGCTCGGCGTGGAGGTGGAAACCACGCTCGGCGCCATCCGTGAGGAAATGGCTCAGGCGGAAAAGCAGGGTGCCTCCATCCCCGCCGGAATGACCAAGGCGGACTATGCCGAGTTCCGTTTTAACTCCGCGCTCGTCGAAGAGGACGATTTTGATATGCTCGTCATGGGACGGACACAGGGCAAGGGCTGCTACTGCTTTGTCAACGGCGTTTTGAAATCGCAGCTTGACAAGTACATCGGCGCATACAAATACATGGTTGTTGACAACGAGGCCGGCATGGAGCATATTGCACGCGGGACACTGCCGCACGTTGATACGCTGCTGCTCGTTTCGGATGCTTCGCGCCGCGGCGTACAGGCGGTCGGCAGAATCGCCCAAATGGTCGATGAACTGGCGCTCAAGCCCGGAAAGCTCGGCCTGATCGTCAACCGTGCGCCCGGCGGCGTACTGAGCGACGGCGTTAAGGCCGAGATTGAAGCGCAGGGGCTGACGCTGCTCGGCGTTCTGCCGCAGGATGACGCGGTCTATGAAGCCGACTGCGACGGCCGTCCCAGCTCGAAGCTTCCGCCGGACAGCCCGATGAAGACGGCTCTGTCGCAGATTATCAAGTCTCTCGATTTATAAATTTCCTTGCGCGCAAGCTCCCTCTGCACAACAGAAGGCGAAACATAAAACCCGATTTTTTATACAGGAGGAAACACATATGGCTTTTGAAGCAAAAACGCAGGCGTATTCCTCGTCGATCGCTGCCGTTACCGTCGGTACCGGCGATAAAGCGGTTCAGTTCGGCGGAAATAACGTCCTGCCCTTCTACTCCTTCGATGCGCCCATCGTAAACGCACCGAAAATCGGCGCGGAGATTCCCGACAACGGAATCAGCGCCTATCCCCAGCCCGGCTTGCAGGAATTTTATGCCGGCTGCTCCACGCCCGCCGATATGGCAAAGCGTGCCGCTGCGCTGCCCGGTGTCTCTTTCCTCTGCCTGCATTTGGAAAGCGCCGATCCCAACGGTGAAAACCGCTCCACGGAAGACTGCGTTAAAATTGCCGTTTCCGTCGCCGACGCGACCGATCTGCCGCTGGTCATCATGGGCTGCAAAAACATTGAAAAAGATACGGAGCTGTTTTCCAAGATCTCCGAGGCTTTGCAGGGCAAAAACATCCTTGTCCTGTCTGCCCGTGAGGAGGATTACAAGGCTGTCGGCGCTTCCGCCGTTCTGGCTTACGGCCAGAAGGTCGGCGCGGAATCCGCCGTGGATATCAACCTTGCAAAACAGCTCAACGTCCTGATGACGCAGCTCGGCATCAGCTCCGATTCCATCGTGATGAACGCCGGCTCCGCTGCCGCAGGCTACGGCTATGAATATGTTGCCTCCACCCTCGACCGCATCCGCGCCGCCGCTCTCGCTCAGAGCGACGATCAGCTCCAGATGCCCATCATTACCCCCGTTTCCACAGAGACTTGGGCCGTCAAGGAGTCGATGATGTCCGAGGCGGATATGCCCGAATGGGGCAATGCGGAAGAGCGCGGCATCGAAATGGAGATCACCACCGCTTCTGCCTGCCTGACAGGAGGAAGCGACGCGGTCATCCTGCGTCATCCCGCCTCGATCAAGGCGATCAGCGAAATGATCGACGCACTGGTCTGACAGAAAGGAGCTGATACATATGGCACTGAAAGGTTTGGATATTTTCAAGCTCTCCCCGAAGAAAAACTGTAAAGAATGCGGCTGTCCCACCTGTATGGCTTTCTGCATGAAGGTCGCGCAGGGCGCACTGCCTCTGGACAAATGCCCGTACTTCTCCCCGGATGCAATCGCGACCCTCTCCGAGGCAACCGCGCCTCCCATGAAGACCATTACGGTCGGCGCGGATATCAAGCTCGGCGGCGAGACCGTTTTGTTCCGTCATGAGAAGACCTTTGTTTCGCGCACGCGCTTTGCCGTTCCCGTCTGCACCGGAATGGACGAAAGCGAAGCCGAAGCAAAACTGGAAAAACTGCAAAAAATCGATTATGAACGCATCGGTGAGCGTGAATATGTGGAGTTCGTTCTCGTACACTGCACGAAGGACGCCGGCGGAAAATGGGAAGCGCTGGTCGAAAAGGCCGCCGCCACCGGACGCACACTGATTCTCGACTGCGAATGTAAGGAATGTGCGGAAAAAGCATTGGCAATCTGCAAGGACGGCAAGCCGATCCTGAACGGTGCAAATGCGGAAAACTATGCGGAAATGAGCACAATCGCGCAGGCAAACGGCGTGGTACTCGGCGTGCGCGGCGAAAGCCTTGCCGAACTGTATGACACGGTAAAGAAGCTGGAAGCGCTCGGCAACAAAAACCTGATTCTCGATGTGACCGGAAAAACCGCAAAGGAAACCTTTGCCAACGCCGTTCTGGTTCGCCGCACCGCTCTGAAAGACGGCGACCGTTCCTTCGGTTATCCCTCGATTGTCAATCTTTCACGCATCGCAAAAGGCAATGTGCATCTGCAAACCGCTCTTGCCGCCGCCTTCACCCTGAAATACGGCTCCATTATTGTCATGGAGGAAATGAATTACGCAGAGGCGCTGCCGCTGTACGGTCTGCGTCAGAACATCTTCACCGACCCGCAGAAGCCGATGAAGGTCGCTCCCGGCATCTATCCGATGAACGGCGCGACCCCCGACGATCCCTGCCTGATGACGGTCGATTTCGCTCTGACCTACTTCCTCGTCTCCGGCGAGATCGAGCGCTCCAATGTCCCGATCAATCTGCTGATTACCGACGCTTCCGGTATGTCTGTCCTGACCGCATGGGCAGCCGGCAAGCTCTCGTCCTCCTCCGTCAAAAAATTCTTTGATGAATATGACATTGCCTCCAAGATCCGCAGCCGCACCCTCGTCATTCCCGGCAAGGTTGCCGTGATGAAGGGCGAAATTCAGGACAAGCTGCCGGAATGGAATGTTGTGGTCGGCACCCGTGAAGCCGTTGAAATCGTCAAATATCTGCGCGACGGCGAGCACATCAAGGCGGCAGAAGCCGTTGCCGCTGCCAAAAAGCCCGCACAGGAACAGAAAGAAACGGTTGACGCGGACGCACCGCTCGATTTCGACAAGATCGTAATTCCCGAAATCCCGCACCGTGATCTGGGCGTTTCCTACAAGCGCAGAAATACGCAGTCGAAGAAGTTTGTCGTCATCGGCGAACGCATCCACTGCATCAGCCCGGTCATCCGCGAAGCCATGGCCACCTTCAATCCCGATCCCATCTTGGAACGTGCCGCCCAGCAGATCAAAGCCGGCGCAACGTATCTGGATGTCAACATCGGCCCTGCCGAATCCAACGGTCCGGAGCTGATGACTTGGGCGGTCAAGCTTTTGCAGGAGAATTTTGACAACGTTCCTCTGGCGCTCGACACCGCCAACAAAAAGGCGATTGAAGCCGGTATCCGCGTCTATAACCGCACCAACGGCAAGCCCATTGTCAACTCCGCTGACGCAGGCTCCCGTATCTCCAACATCGACCTTGCCGCCGCCAACGATGCCATCGTGGTTGCCCTCTGCTCCGCCGACGGCA
>JAEDKB010000087.1 GCA_016296045.1 Oscillospiraceae bacterium | reverse complement strand
ACATAGAAGAACAGCGGTTGAACATATTGTTTCAACCGCTGTTCTTTTCTGCCTCTTCTTCGATCAGTGCCACAAGACTGTGGGGCGGCATTTGCAGCGCATTTGCAATGCGCCAAATCGTCTCAAAATTCGGCTGCTTTGCGCCGCTTTCGATCATGGCCAGATGACTGCGCGCAATACCTGCAAGCCCGCTTAACAGCTCCTGTGACTGCCCACGCTCCTTCCGCAGACGGCGGATCACACAGCCTACCGCGGCGCGGTTGAATTCCATCATACCTGCCACATCCTTTCTTCGCTAAGTTTAGCGAAAAAAAGATATTTATTCGTCTATGATGGTAGACATAATGAAAAATATCTACTATAGTAGACAGTATGGAGCAAAATCCGAACGAAAATAAAGGAGAAGGGCTATGGAAGAATACAAAAAACCTTACTGCGCGTTATTTCGCGCTGTTACTAAAGCAATTGCTGAAATCGAGCAATGCAATTACGGCACAGCAAAAATGCTGTTGGTGCAAGGTCAGCAAACGGCAGAAGAGCTTTTTGTTCAGCAGGATGAAGAAATCAAAAAATGATAAACCGCTTAAATTTGAATCCTGCAAAGGACTGAAGTTTAAAAAAGTGCTAAAAAAGCCTTGCTGTGAGGGCGGCGACGGCAAAGCCTGTCAGATCGGCAAGCAGCGCGGCAGGAATGGCATAACGGGTCTTTTTGATACCGGCTGCGCCGAAATAGACAGAAATCGTATAGAAGGTGGTTTCCGTGCTGCCCAGCATGATTGCGGCGGTTCGTCCGATCAAAGAGTCGGCGCCGTACACGCGCATCAGATCCGCGCCGACAGCCAGTGCGGCGCTGCCCGAGAAAGGACGAAGCAGCACAAGCGGCAGTGTTTCGGAGGGAATTTTCAGAAAAGCGGACACAGGCGCGAGCCACTTGGATAAAAGCTCAATGGCACCGGATGCACGCAAAAGGGAAACGGCAGTCAGAAGCATAACCAGTGCGGGAGTGATGGAGAGCAAAAGCTTCAGTCCATCCAGACCGCCTTCCAGAAGCGCGGAATACACGTCCTTTTTCTTTGCAAGCGCGATGACCGAAACGATCAGCAGCAGGGCAGGAATCAAAAGATCAAGCACGGGAAAATCTCCGGAACAGTTTCGCTGCCAGCAGTCCGACACTGACGGAGCAGACAGAGGTCAGCCAGACAGCGGGGAGAATGTCGAACGGGGCGGCGGCTCCGGCGGATGCGCGAACGGAGGCAACTGTGGTCGGAAGCAGTTGAATCGAGGCGGTGTTCATGACGATCAGCAGGCACATTTCATCCGTCGCGCCGCTCTTTCCGGAAAGCTCCTTCATTCTGCGCACGGCGGCAACGCCCATCGGTGTCGCGGCATTTCCGAGACCGAGCAGATTTGCAGAAACGTTTGCGGTCAGATACCCCAGCGCCTGTGCGTCACGGCTGGCTTCGGGAAACAGATGACGAAAAAAAGGCCGCAGAAGTCTGCCGAGCTTCCGGGTCATACCGGCCCGTTCCATGACCTTTGCAAATCCGCTCCAAAGGCAAAGTGCTCCGGCGAGTGAAAGACACAGTGTAATCGCGGAGGCGGCTCCTTCCATTGCGGCGGGAGTCAGAACTCCCAGCCTTCCGCGCATCAACGCCGAGAAAATGGAAAGCGCTAACATCCCTGCCCAGACAATGCTCATTACCATTTCATTCGCCTCCTGCGAACATCCTATGAAGGGATATGCCGGAATATGTGTTGCACTTGACATGACAACTTAAAAATGTTAGGATAAACAAAAGATTTGGCAAAATAGGAGAATTGCTATGAAAACAAGCGGAATCGTCAGAAGAGTAGATGAGCTGGGACGTGTCGTTTTGCCCATTGAGCTTCGGCGTTCACTGGGAATCGAAGAACGTGACTGCCTGGAAATCACGCTGGAAGATGACCGCATTATTCTTCAAAAACAGGAATCGAGCTGCATTTTCTGCGGTGCGGAAACGGATCTTTTGGAGCACCGCGGCAAGTTTATCTGCGCGAAATGCCTGCAGGAAGTCAGCGATCAGGAAGACTGAAGCATAACAATAAAAACGACGCTCTTTCCGAGCGTCGTTTTTATTGTTATATAAGGAATTCAAATGATTCCTATTTGTACCGTGCAGCGGCAGACGATATCAGGCCTTGCCTGCGCAGCCGAGAACATCGATCAGCTTATGCTTGACCATTTCCTTGATGTTGGCACGGGCGGGCTTCAGATACTGACGCGGATCGAAATGATCGGGATGTGCATCGAAATATTCGCGGATGGTGCCGGTCATGGCAAGACGAAGATCGGAGTCGATGTTGATCTTGCAGACGGCGGAGCGTGCAGCTTCACGGAGCTGTTCTTCCGGAATGCCGACGGCATCGGGCATCTTGCCGCCGTGTGTGTTAATCATCTTAACAAACTCCTGCGGAACGGAGGAAGAGCCGTGCAGAACGATGGGGAAGCCGGGCAGACGCTTTTCGCACTCATGCAGGACATCAAAGCGCAGAGGAGGCGGTACCAGAATACCCTTTTCGTTTCTGGTGCACTGCTCGGCAGTAAACTTATACGCGCCGTGGGAGGTGCCGATTGCAATTGCCAGAGAGTCGCAGCCGGTCTTGGAGACAAATTCCTCGACCTCTTCGGGACGGGTATAGGAGGAGTCTTCGGCGGAAACCTTGACATCGTCCTCAACGCCTGCCAGAGTGCCGAGCTCGGCTTCTACGACAACACCGTGGTCATGTGCGTACTCAACGACTTTTTTGGTGATCTCGATGTTTTCGGCAAACGGCTTGGAGGAGGCATCGATCATAACGGAGGTGAAGCCGCCGTCAATGCAGCTCTTGCAGGTCTCAAAATCGGGACCGTGATCCAAATGCAGTGCGATGGGAATATCGGGATTTTCCAGCACAGCCGCCTCGACCAGCTTGGTCAGGTAGGTGTGGTTTGCGTAGGCACGGGCACCCTTGGATACCTGCAAAATGACCGGAGAACGGGTCTCTGCGCAGGCTTCGGTAATGCCCTGAACGATTTCCATGTTGTTGACGTTGAAAGCACCGATGGCATAACCGCCGTCGTAAGCCTTCTTGAACATTTCGGTAGTAGTTACCAGAGGCATAGTGAAAACACTCCTTTGTGTATTGATTTCTGGGATATTATACCATAAAAGTACGAGATTGCAAGAGAAAAACAAGCCATTTACAATAAAGCTTTCAGACTGTCGATAAAGCTCCAAACCGTCAAAATATAGGAATGCCCTCTCCCTTTGTCATTCTGAGGAACGAAGTGACGAAGAATCTTTTTTGCTGTCGATCGTGCGAGGATCCTTCGCTTTCGCTCAGGATGACATAGAAAGAAACCGGGTTTCGGCATCGACATATACGCTCTCCTGGCATCCAAGCCGAAAGGCTTGCTGCGCAAGTATTTTGACTTGCTGCGCAACTCAACCGTACCTCTGTACGCCAACGAGTGTGAGTTGCTTGTCTTTGGAGCCTTTCTCAACAGTCCATCAGCGTGCCGAAAAACCTTTTTCGACATGCTGATGGCTTTATTTACAATAAAGTCTGGTCATAAACAGCGCGGACGCCGCCGATGAATTTGGGTCGCACGCGTGCCGCAAGCAGCAAGGCGCTGCCGATATGGTCGATACCGAGGCGCAGCGGAACAGCAACCTCTTTCAGATGCATTCCGATCAGGGTGCCGCCGATATCCAGACCGGCATCTGCGCGAATGTGCTCCAGAGCGACGGGATCGCGGAAGCTGTGATAGGCTGCCGTGGCAAAGGAGCCGCCTGCTTTCGGCTGCGGAACCACGTTGACGATGTCTGCACCGGCGGCCGCCTCACGTTCCGTGATAATGGCACGGTTCAGATGCTCGCAGCATTGCGCGGCAAGATAAATCCCTTTTTCGGAAAGAACGCCGTAAATGGCATCAAAAACGACCTTTGCGATCTCCGGCTGGGAGTCCGTTCCGATACGGCTGCCGCAGATTTCGCTGGTAGAGCAGCCTACAACGACGATGTTTCCGGCTTGCAGGTTTGCTTTTTCGCAAAGCGTCTGCGCAGCAAGTACGGCTTGCTGCCTGATCTCATCTGTCATGAGCTTTCACACCTCCGACCAGTTTTTCCGCTGCGTGTGATTTTTCCAGCACAATATAAAGGAGTAAGGCCGCGACGGCGTTGATGCCCGCCTGCGGAAGATTGACCATCAAAAGGTTTTCAACACTGCCGCCGATGCCGTAAAGGATCCATTCGTAAAGGAAGTATCCGGTTGCCATAACAAGCTCACCTGCGACCGCGCCGATCGATGCGCCGAGAATCGTTTTGCGCCGGAAGGCGCGGAAGATCATACAGGCGGTCAGTGCGGTCAGGGCTTTAATCACAAGCGTTGCAGGCGCGTAAATGACAAAGCCGAGCAGAAGATCGGCCAGAGCAGCGCCGATGCCGCCGGCAAGTGCGCCGTATATCGGACCGAGCAGAAATGCGCCCAGCAAAATCACGGTGTCTCCCAGATTAAAATATCCGCCAAGCGGGGAGGGAATGGAAAGTGTAGCGGTTGCCACGCAGGTCAGTGCCGCAAATAAGGCAGCGAGCACGAGCCTCCGTGTACGTTGGTTTTTCATAGAATCATCCTCTTTTTGCTTTATTCGGGAAGATTATACTCCAAAGAGCGCGGCTTGGCAAGTGCGATCTTTGCTTTTTTTGAAACAGTGTTATACTGCCTCCGCCAGATCATATAACTGTTTCAGAAGGATTACGCCGATTGGCACAAGAATCATTCCGGCCACGCCGAAAAGCTGATATCCGGCATAGAGAGAAAGCAGCGTCAGAAGCGGATGCAGCCCCATCTGCTTGCCGAGGAAACGAGGCTCTAAAGCGGTGCGTGTCAGTCCTGCCACCGCATAAAGCACAAGCAGACCGAGTCCCAGTGACGACTTGCCCTGCAAAAAGGAAATGACCGACCACGGAATCAGAACGGATCCGACACCGAACACGGGAAGGGCATCAATTGCCGCGATCAGAATTGCCGTCGGCAAAACAGCCGGACGGTGCAGCAAAAAGAAGCCGACGGAAAGAATGCTGAACGTAACAAGCATCAGAAGAAGCTGTGCCTTGCAGTAGCCGGCCACCGCAGTTTTCAGACGGCGCAGAATGGTATAGAGCTTTTCCGTCCACTTTTCCGGCAGCCAGCGTTTTACGCAGTTTCGCAAAGCGGAATCCTCCGAAGAGAACAGATAGGCGGAAAGCAGCATTGTCAGAAGAAACAGAACCAGCTCCGGAACCAAGGACAAAAGCGTTCCCGCAAAGCCCATCAGCCATTCAGAGAAGGTGCCTGCCAAAACGCTGCCGCCCTCAAACAGCCGACGGATCCATTGCGCGGCGGCAGCCGACAGCGATTGCGGCAACCGTTCGGTCAGCTTCAAAAGCGTTTCCCGAAGACCTGCAAGCGGCTGCTGCAGGGAGGAAAGCAGATGCGGCAAACGGGCAACGAGAGCTTCCGCGCCCGCAACCAGTCCGCGTCCGACAATCCACAGCACTCCGAGGAGCGCCGCCGATATGACCGTGACAGACAAAAAGGAGGCCAAAGCGCGTGGAAAGTGCCATTTCCGACGAAAAAACCGTGCCGGCGGCGCAGCGATTTTCGCAAGCAGAAGTCCGAGCAAAAAGGGAAGACCGATCGGCAGCAGAAGCTTTGCCGTCAACCAGATCCCAATCGCACCGCCAACGATATACAGCAGCAGCTTCCACGGATTTCTCATAGCCTGATTCCTTTCCATACTTGCAATTTTGCTCGGTTTATAGTAAAATGTTCTTGTGATAAAAACAAATGAGTGCAATACGCACACAGGAGGCGGACATAAGTACTATGCAGTTGCCCAAATTTTTTATTGTGGAAGCCAAGGCGCTTCCGGAGGTTTTTTTGAAGGTTGCGCAGGCAAAATGGCTGCTTGAGACCGGCGAGGTCAGCACGGTCAATGAAGCGACCAAAGCAACGGAGCTAAGCCGCAGTGCGTTTTATAAATATCGTGATTCCATTTCTCCGTTTCAGAATTTGATGGCGGGTCGAATTCTGACCTTCCATTTTATTCTTCGGGATGTTACCGGTCTGCTTTCTTCCATACTCTCCATTTTTGCCCAATTCGGCGCAAATATACTGACGATCAATCAGACGATTCCGACAAACGGCTGTGCATCGGTCACGATTTCCGCGGAGACGACGGGCGTGGAGCAGGGCGCGGAGGAATTGCTTCGCACGCTCAAAAAAATGGACGATGTGTTGAAAGCGGAGATTCTTGCAGGATAAAAAAACGGAAAAGCTATTGCAATTCCCATGCAGAGACAGTATACTTGTTACGTCAAAAATCATTCGGGAGGTGTCACCTTGGTCTTTGAAACAATCCGAGCTTTTTTAGCGGAGCAGATGGCTTGTGATGAGACAAGAATTTCCATGTCCACGGTCATTCTGGAGGATTTGGAGGTTGAGCCGTCAGATTTGGAGGAGCTGATGCTGATGCTGGAGCAGGAATTCGGCGTTGAATGGACGGACGAAGACCTGAACGGGATCGAAACGGTTGCGGATCTGACTGCATTTGTGGAAAACCAAATATAATACGAATACTGATTCTTGATGAAACTTTTTAATCAAGAATCAGTATTCGTATAAATACATAGATACAATTTCCGAACAGAAAAAGACTCCCCTGTTTTCAGTGAATGAAAACGGGGGAGTCTTTTCAGCGTGTCGAAAAACTGTTTCGACACGCTGATGGACTGTTGAGAAAGGCTCCAAAGACAAGCAACTCACACTCGTCGGCGTACACAAGTACGGTAGAGTGTGAGTTGCGCAGTAAGTCAAAATACTTGCGCAGCAAGCCTTTCGGCTGCTCTCGTATTTGATATGACCCGTTGTTTGAA
>JAEDKB010000001.1 GCA_016296045.1 Oscillospiraceae bacterium | reverse complement strand
TCAGCCGGATACCGGCGAGCAGGCGCTGGAAATTACGGATGCCCTCGTTCGTTCCGGTGCAGTCGATGTGGTTGTTGTTGACTCTGTCGCCGCTTTGACGCCGCGTGCAGAAATTGAAGGTGAAATGGGCGATACCTTTGTCGGCCTGCAGGCCAGACTGATGTCACAGGCACTTCGCAAGCTGGCAGGCAATATCTCCAAAACAAACTGCGTGGTCATCTTTATTAACCAGCTTCGTATGAAGATCGGCGTCATGTACGGCAACCCAGAAACCACTACCGGCGGTAATGCACTCAAGTTCTATGCTTCTGTCCGTATCGATATCCGCCGTACCGAAGCCATCAAGAACGGCAATGAGATTGTCGGCAACCGCACAAAGGCAAAGATCGTCAAGAACAAGGTTGCACCTCCTTTCAAGGAAGCGTTCTTCGATATCATGTACGGTGAAGGCATCTCCAAGTGGGGCGAGTTGGTCGATCTGGCTGTACAGCTGGATATCATTCAGAAGTCCGGCAGCTGGTTCTCCATGGGTGATACCCGCATCGCGCAGGGCAAGGACAATGTCAAGACCTGGCTGCAGGAAAATCCGGATATTGCAGAGCAGGTTGAGCAGCAGGTGCGCGATAATCTGTGGAAACTGCAGGGTGGTCGCGCAAAGCCGCCGATTCAGCCGGCAGCACAGCCCGTCGGCGTTTCTGCAGATGACTTTGATGACGAGAAATGAAGCTGCTTCATATCGTCAGCCTTCGCAGCGGTCAGCTGAAACTGCTTTTTGATGACGGATCCGAGCTGAAGACAGTCCCTTCTGTGGTAGAACAGTTTTTTCTGACAGAGAATTCGGAGCTGGATGAAGCGCAGATGCAGGCGCTTCGAGAGGCAGCTTCTGCCATGTCCGCAAAGCAGCGTGCCGTACGCATCGTTTCTGCAGTAGGCGTTTCCGAAAAGGAACTGCAAAAGCGGCTGATACAGAAGGGTGAGCAGGAGCAGGACGCTGCATCTGCGGTGCAATGGCTCAAAGAGCTTCATCTTCTGGACGATAAACAAACCGCGGAGCAGATCGTCCGCTCTGCGGTGAACAGAGGCTATGGCCGTGCAAGAGTTCGGAATCTGCTTTATGAGAAGGGAATTCCGCGGCAGTTTTGGGATGAGGCACTTTCTCAGGTTCCGGATATGGACGATGCGATTGACCGTTTTCTCCGTCAGCGTTTGGACGGTCATGAGGTTGATGAGAAGCTGATCAAAAAAACAGTCGATGCGCTGCTTCGCCGCGGGCACAGCTACGGCGATATTCAAAACGCCCTGCAGCGCTATCGGGCTGACTGTGAAATAGAGCCGGAATTCGATCCGGACAATTTTTCGTAAAATAAAAACATGTTTTCAAATATTCGGAGGGATAACATGAAAAACACCATAGGGATGATATCCCTCGGATGTGCAAAAAATCAGGTCAATGCAGAGCAGATGCTGTGGCTGCTGCGGGAGGCTGGATACGAAGTTCTGCCGGATCCGGACGGCGCCGATCTTGTCATTATCAACACCTGCGGTTTTATTGAGTCTGCAAAAAGTGAAGCCATCGATCATATTCTTGCAATGGCAGCATTGAAGGCGGAAGGCCGTATCGGCAAGATCCTTGTTACCGGCTGCCTTGCACAGCGATATCAGCTGGAGATATTGGATGAAATGCCGGAGGTTGACGGTATTCTCGGAACCGGATCATATTACGAAATCGTGAATGCAGTCAAACAGCTGCTGAATGGCAAAACCTTTGCAAAATTCGGTGACATCAACGATGCAAAAATCGATGATGTTCCACGCATTCTGACAACACCGGAGCATTTTGCTTATCTGAAGATCGCGGAGGGCTGTGACAACAAGTGCTCCTATTGTATCATTCCGACACTTCGCGGACGCTTCCGCAGCCGCCGGATGGAGGAATTGATCTACGAGGCAAAGAATCTTGCACAAGACGGCGTGAAGGAGCTGATCGTCGTCGCGCAGGATACGACCCGATACGGAACCGATCTCTATGGCAGAAACCGCCTTGCAGAGCTTCTGAAAGAGCTTTGCAGAATTGATGGGTTGGAATGGATCCGTGTCCACTATCTCTATCCGGATGAGATCAGCGACGAGCTGATCAACGTCATTGCGTCCGAACCGAAGATCGTAAAGTATCTTGATCTGCCGATTCAGCATATCAATGATATGATCCTGTCCATGATGAACCGCCGCGGAAATTCATCGTATCTGCGTGAGCTTTTCAGAAAGCTTCGTGAGCGGATTCCGGGTCTGGTCCTGCGTACCAGCCTGATCACGGGCCTTCCCGGCGAGGATGAGGCTGCGTTTGAAGAGCTTTGCGCGTTTTTGAAGGAGTTCCGTTTGGAGCGAGTCGGCGTGTTTGCATATTCTCCCGAGGAGGGTACGAAGGCGGCCGAAATGCCGCATGTGGATCTCGATACTGCGATGCAGCGCAGAGATCTGATCGAACAGATTCAGTCACGCATTATGGATGATTACAATGCATCGTGTATCGGAGAAGTCATGCGTGTTCTGTGTGAAGGATACGATCCGGACGAGGACTCTTATTTCGGCAGAACCTTTGCCGATTCGCCGGATATTGACGGCAGAATCTGGTTTACTTCCGAAAAACATATCAAAACCGGCAGCTTTGCCGATGTGCATGTAATCGATACATATGATGGAGAACTGGTTGGTGTTCTTGAGGAGGATTTCCATGACGACAGCGAGTAAAATTACGCTTGTTCGCGTTTTTCTGGTACCGTTATTTATGGCTGCATTGATTTTCAGTCTCAAGCTTCCGGCGCTTTCAATTCTGCGTTGGAGCGCACTTCTGATTTTCATCATTGCCAGTCTTTCTGATTTTGCAGATGGCTATATTGCAAGACATTACAATCAAGTAACGGATTTTGGGAAATTCCTGGATCCGCTGGCAGATAAGCTGCTGGTTACTGCTGCAATGATTATCTTCGTTGGCGCCGGCAGAATGGCTTCCTGGATCATTGTAATCGTAGTTGCCCGGGAGTTTGCAGTTACCGGACTTCGTCTGATTGCAGTCGAAAATGGTCGCGTGATCGCCGCCGGCTGGTCGGGAAAGATCAAAACGACCTGCACCATGATCGGTCTGATTGCAATGATGGCAATTCCGAATGTATCTGCCATCGATCAGATCGCTCAATGGGTAATTCTTGTCACAACGGTCTATTCCGGCATAGAATACTTTGCAAAGAACTGGGACTGTCTGAATCTCTGAGCTTGACTTTGTTTTCGTCAGATGGTATCATGAGGAAAATTTCATATCGCGTTGACCGAAAAGAGTATCATGTCTGCAAACCGCAGAGAGTTTCCGTCACCGGCTGAAAGCGGAAATGGTGAGCAGAATGAGAAAGTGCGTTCGTGAGCGAGGGGAGACCCCGTATGGGCTGCGTCAAAGCCAAAAGTTAGAAATCAGAGTGGAACCGCGAGTTTTTACCCGCCTCTTGAGTGATCAGGAGGCGGATTTTTCTTTTTTGGAGGGATCCTTTTGTATCTGTTGGAGGATATTCGCGCTTATCAGAAAAATGACCCCGCTGCACGAAGTGCAGCAGAAGTACTTCTGCTATATAATGGCCTGCATGCAACGATCGATTATCGAATCGCACATTTCCTGCATACACACAAGCTTCGTTTTCTCGCAAGATTCGTTTCACAATGGTCCAAACTTTGGACCGGAATCGAAATTCATCCGGGTGCAAAAATTGGCAGACGGTTGGTCATTGACCACGGTACCGGGATTGTAATCGGTGAGACTGCCGAAATCGGCGATGACTGCCTGCTGTATCAAGGCGTCACGCTGGGCGGCACCGGCAAGGATACCGGCAAGCGCCATCCGACGCTTGGCAGCAATGTCATGGTCGGCAGCGGCGCAAAGGTACTCGGCCCGTTTACTGTCGGGAACAATGTTCGCATCGCCGCCAATTCCGTTGTGCTGCGTGAAGTGCCGGATAATGCGACGGTTGTCGGTGTGCCGGGCAGAATTGTCCGAATCAGCGGCGAAAAACTTGATCAGATTCATACGCCGGACCCGATCATGCTGGAAATCGATGCAATAAACAGTCGAATCTCTGCCTTGGAAGATATGATAAAAATGCAAAACAATCAGGAGGATTAAAACAATGTATCTTTATAATTCTGCTACGCATAAAAAAGAGGAATTCAAAACCCATACCCCCGGTCATGTCGAGATGTATACCTGCGGCCCGACGGTCTATCACTTCGCACATATCGGCAACCTTCGCTCCTATCTGATGGAGGATGTTCTGGAAAAGTATCTGCGTTATGCCGGTTATGATGTCAATCGCGTGATGAACATTACGGACGTCGGCCATCTGACTTCCGATGCGGACGAGGGTGAAGACAAGATGCTTAAGGGCGCAAAGCGCGAGCATAAGAGCGTCATGGAAATCGCCCAGTTCTATACGGACGCATTTTTCTCCGACTGCAAAAAGCTCAATATCAAGCGCCCGGATGTGGTGCAGCCCGCTACCGGTCTGATCGATGACTATATCCGCATCGTTTCTACGCTGATTGAAAAAGGCTTTGCCTATTTTGCCGGCGGAAATGTTTATTTTGATACCAGCAAGCTGAGTCGTTATTATATCTTTAACGACCATAACGAGGAAGACCTGGCTGTCGGTGTGCGCGAAGGCGTTGAAGAAGATACCAACAAGAAAAACAAGAACGACTTCGTCCTTTGGTTCACCAAGTCAAAGTTTGAAGATCAGGCCCTCAAGTGGGAATCTCCCTGGGGTGTCGGTTATCCCGGCTGGCACATTGAATGCTCCGGCATTTCCATGAAGTATAACGGTGAATACCTCGATCTGCATTGCGGTGGAGTTGATAATGCGTTCCCGCACCATACCAACGAGATCGCGCAGAGCGAAAGCTATCTCGGCCATGCCTGGTGCCCCCATTGGTGCCATGTTGCACATCTGAATACCAACGACGGCAAGATGTCCAAATCCAAGGGTGAATTCCTGACAGTTTCTCTGCTTGAAGAAAAGGGCTTTGATCCGCTGGTTTACCGTTTCTTCTGCCTGCAGAGTCACTATCGCAAGGCACTTGTATTCAGCTGGGAAAACCTCGAGAATGCGCAGGGTGCGTTCAATAAACTGATTGCAAAGATTGCCGCGCTGAAGCCTTCTGTGGATACTGTTGATGAAGCCGCTTTCTCTGCGCTGAAAGAAAAGTTTATGACTGCACTCAGCAACGATCTCAATACCTCTTTGGCTGTCACCGCGCTGTATGATGTATTGAAGTATCAGACCAACGATGCGACCAAGCTTGCAGTCCTTGCTGATTTTGATCAGGTTCTCGGTCTTGATCTTATTGAAAAAGCGGATGCAGCACGGAAAAAGGCGGCGGCTGCTTCCGCCAGCGGCGGCGAATTCAATATCGTTTCCGAGTCCGGCGAAAAGGATGAAGCTGTTGAGAAGCTGATCCTTGCCAGAAGAGATGCCAAGAAGGCCAAAGATTTTGCCAAGGCAGATGCGATCCGCGATGAACTGAAAACTATGGGTGTTGAGGTCACGGATATCGCCGGCGGCGCCAAGTGGAGAAGAATCTGAGTGATTTTTTGCCCGGCTGCATAACCGGTTCAGGCTTGAGCTTTCCAATCGAATATTTGACTGATGAGAAAGAAAATGAACGATGAAAAAGTTACTTTGTCTTCTTTTAGCCATGGTGATTCTGTTTTCTCTCGCGATCCCTTCCTATGCGCTGCATTATTCTGATTGGGCCGAACCCTATGTGCAGCTGGCGCAGGAGCTGGACATGATTCCGGAGAGTCTGAAAAATGCTGATCTGACACAGAACATCACCCGTGCGGAATTTGCAGCCGTTGCCGTCAAGCTTTACGAAGCGCTTACCGGAAAGAAACAGACGGAAGCGGCTCCCTCTGGCAGCTACAAGGACTGCGACGATGAATATGTGCGGAAAGCGCTTTTTCTCGGAATTGCCGACGGCGTGGGCAGCGGCAGATTTGCGCCGGGGGAGAATCTGACGCGGGAGCAGGCGGCAACCATGCTGACGCGGGTTTTCAAAAAATACACGTTTCCCGACTGGTCTAGAACGACAGAAGCCGCCTATGCAGATCTTTTTCAGAAACTATACGATGCGCCGCCTGCGTTTGCAGATCAGCCGGAAATATCAGACTGGGCGGTGGATTCCGTCCGGTTTATGCGCGCAAAAACGATTATCGACGGCATGGGCGGAAACCGTTTTGAACCGAAAGGAAAAAACACAAGAGAGCAGGCCATAAAAATCGCCGGAAAAATGCTGAGTGTACTTCCGAATTCGAAATTTGTCCCGGATAACGCCGTTCTTGTCGATCACCGCGAGGGGTATGACATCTACACCTGGGAGGAAAACGGTTCTTGGGTCGTTGCGATGTATGAAGCGCTGACAACGCTTGTGAACCGATATGATGTTCCGGCAGTCTTTTCGGATGAAAATCCGCACCTTTTCCTGAGATTGAGTTCTTATCAGAAGCAGGGACTCTATGCCTGGTACTTTGGTTCTGCCGGGCTCTATGAATTCCGGGACGGCAATCTGCGGCAGGTCAGCACAAGACCGGTCAAAAATCTTACGTTCGTCCGAAACGGTCCGGAAGCTTCCGGACCCATCATTCTGACTTTTGATTTAAGCACGCAGAAGAAGCTTTCTGTACTGAACGATGCCGACATGATCATAAACTGCGACTGCAATTTCAGCGGAGAAGAAGCGGTATTGCTTCCTTCACAAATCGGCGGCAAGATCGGGATTGCAAATATCAACGCCGTGGATTCTGCGATTCAGTTCTATGCAGCGCACGATGTCGGCATGGGAAATTGTGACATTTACACTTATGCGCTCACAAGCGCACCCGGCGGCGTACCGAGATATGACGGTGCCGTTCAGATCGCTGTAATTGATTTTCAGGCCGGACGCCCGGAGGTCATGGACGGGTTTTCCTATGATGCACCGGAAGCGTATGTCCGCGGGTATATCCAAAAAGAGCAGCAAAGACTGGATGAACTGATCCGTACTATGAAATAAGCAAAAAGATGGATGAGATTTCTCATCCATCTTTTTTCAAATTTACAGATGTTCTTTGCATTGCATCTGATCCAGTTCCAGTTTCCATACGGTAACTGCGTTGATCATTGCGGCGTCAAACTTCCAGTCGGCTCTTGCCGTGTAATGCGACATTATGATGCTGAGTGCCGCTGCTTTGCGCTCCGGATCAGAAATGATCTCAGTCGGACCTTCTCCGATAACGGAGCGAAAAGCGGCAGAGTATTTGCAGGCAATGTCTGCGGTATGCAGTTCAAATCCGCAGTCAAGCTCGGCGCAGGCGTAGTGTGTTCTCTGAAGCAGATCGATTTTCCGCCCTTCGTTTGCACCGTGGAAATAGAGCGTAAAATGTCCGTCTTTTTCTGCATAGCCGAAATTCAGAGGCAGAACATAGGGCTTGCCGTCATCGCAGAGACCAACATGACAGCATTGACTGCTATCAAATACCTCTCTGATTTTTTGCAGATCCTTTACTTCTCGGTCTGATCTTCTCATGCTGCATAACCTCCCACGATACTTTTTCTGATTTCATTATAAACGATGGGTTTTCTCTGTCAAGCAGGTCATCTTTTCTTGAAAGCGCAGAAAGTTCATGGTATACTGATATAAAATAATAATAAAAGGGGAGTCTGCCATGAAGCTGATGATCCTCGACGGAAACAGTATCATCAACCGGGCATTTTTTGGTGTCCGTCTTTTGTCTACAAAGGACGGATTGTTCACAAATGCAATTTTTGGTTTTTTGAATATCCTGGAAAAGCTCCGCGCGGAGGAGAACCCGGACGCACTTTGCGTTGCCTTTGATGTGCATGCACCGACCTTCCGCCATCTGCAGTATGACGGCTACAAGGCGACCCGCCACGGTATGCCGGAAGAGCTGGCGATGCAGATGCCCATCATGAAGGATGTACTGCACGCCATGCACATTCCGACATTTGAATGCGCAGGCTGGGAAGCAGACGATATTCTTGGTACTGCCGGACGCATCTGCCGGGAAAGTAACTGGGACTGTGTGATCGTAACCGGTGACCGGGACAGTCTGCAGCTGGTCAACGACCGCGTGACGGTAAAGCTCGTAACGAGCAAGCAGGGACAGACCGTCACAACGAATTACACGCCGGATGTCTTTGAACAGGAGTACGGCTTTGCGTCCATTCATATGATCGACCTGAAGGGCCTGATAGGTGACAGCTCCGACAATTTGCCGGGTGTTGCCGGTGTCGGCCCGAAAACGGCAACGAGCCTTCTTTTGGAATACGGTACTTTGGACGGCATTTATCAGAACCTCGATGCCATCAAAGAATCCGTGCGAAAGAAGCTGGAGGCAGGGAAGGATTCCGCTTATCTCAGCTATGAGCTTGCCACCATTCATCTGGATGCGCCGGTGGATCTGAAACCGGAGAACTGTCTTGTGCAGGCGCCGGATAACGATGCACTGTATGCACTCTTTGTCAAGCTGGAGTTTTTGAAGCTCATTGATCGATATCATCTGCACGCACCGGGAAAGCAGACGGAAACTGCACAGGAATTTTCAGGTGAGTGCGTCAGCGAGATCGTATCGAGCGCAGAACGCGCCATGGCGTTGCTGGCAGGCTTTGAAAAAATGCCCTACGTTTGCGTCCTTTGCGATGAGAAGCTTGAAACCGTTTTCATTGACGACGGCAGACAGATGTCTGTTTTTTCCAAACAGGCATTGGATAATTCCTATACGGCTGTTCTTGAAAGACTGTTTTCCGCTTCCGTGAAAAAGATCAGTCATGACGTCAAGGGACTGATGGGAAAGCTCCTGCGCGCAGAACTGCCTGCGGACGGATTTATCTTCGATACAGCACTGGCTGCCTATGTACTGGACGCAACCAGCGGAAAATATGACATCAATCAGCTGACGGTCAGTTATCTTGGATTTGAGATTCCGAAATTTGATGCAGAGAAAACCGGGACAGAAGCGGCGTTTATGGGAGAACTGATGAGCAAAACCTCCGCTGTTTCCGCGCTCTATGATGTTTTGTCAAAAAAACTGACAGAAGAAGGCGCTGATAAGCTCTATTATGAGATCGAGCTGCCGCTCTGCGACGTGCTGGCTCGGATGGAATACAACGGTGTTCTTGTTGATCAGATGGCGCTGGTCGCTTTCGGCAGTCTTCTGTCAGAGCGGATCGCGGCGGATGAAGCAATCATCTACGGCTATGCCGGAAAAGAATTCAATATCAATTCCACAAAGCAGCTGGGCGAAGTTTTATTCGACGATCTCATGCTGCCCGCCGGAAAAAAGAACAAAAGCGGTTATTCCACCAATGCTGACGTATTGGAAAAGCTGAAGGACAAACATCCCATCATTCCGGCGATTTTAGATTACCGAATGCTGATCAAGCTGAAATCCACCTACGCCGACGGTCTTGTAAAAGAGATTGCGGAGGACGGGAGAATCCACACCACGCTGCAGAACATGGTCACAACCACCGGCAGACTTTCTTCTACAGAACCGAATCTGCAGAATATCCCCGTACGCACAGAGCTTGGCAGTGAGATTCGGAAGATGTTTATTCCGGCGGATGGCTGCGTCTTCGTGGATGCGGATTACAGTCAGATTGAGCTGCGCGTGCTTGCCCATATCGCAGACGACAAACGGATGCAGGAGGCCTTCCAATCGGGCATGGACGTGCATACGGCAACGGCTGCGCAGGTATTCGGCGTGGATCCGGCTGCCGTCACACCGCTGATGCGAAGAAATGCAAAGGCAGTCAATTTCGGCATCGTCTACGGAATTTCCGAGTTTTCTCTTGCAGAGGATATCGGCGTATCCCGTAAGGAAGCCCGCGAATATATTGACAATTATCTAGCAAATTATGACGGTGTGCGCCGGTATATGAAAACTATCGTGGAGCAGGCGAAACTGGACGGTTTCGTGAAAACGCTTTTCGGCAGAAAACGGCTGCTGCCGGAGCTGAAAAGCAGTAATTTCCAGGTTCGGTCCTTCGGCGAGCGGTGTTCGCTCAATTCGCCCATTCAGGGAACTGCCGCCGATATCATCAAGCTGGCAATGCTGAAGGTCGACAGAGCGCTGCAGAAGGCGAACTGCGGAGCAAAGCTCCTGCTGCAGGTGCATGACGAGCTGATCGTGGAATGTCCGCTGAAAGAGGCGGAGCGCGTCAGGAAGATTGTTGCTGAACAGATGCAGCAGACGGTGCAGCTTGCCGTTCCGCTTCTTGCTGAAGCAAAGATCGGCGCAAGCTGGTATGAGGCAAAATGATGGAGTATCAGATTATTTCTATGCAGCGCGAACATACGGCGCAGATTGCAGAACTTGAAAAGACCTGCTTTTCCGATCCGTGGCCGCAGAACATTATCGAAAACGAGCTGCACAATGAGCTGAGCCTTTGGCTTGTTGCGGTTTCTGATAACGCAGTTCTCGGTTACGTCGGCTCACAGAGTGTGATGGATGAGGCGGACATGATGAACATCGCCGTTGCGGCCGATGCAAGACGGCAGGGAATTGCCGAAGCGCTTGTTCAGGCGCTCTGCGACTGTCTGCGGCAAAAAGGCGTCCTCACGCTTACGCTGGAGGTTCGGGTCTCGAACGCTCCGGCAGCGGCTCTGTATGAAAAAATCGGATTCCGCGAAGTCGGAGTCCGCCCACGCTATTATTATCATCCGACAGAGGATGCACGCATCCTGAGAAAGGATCTGACTGAATGAATATTTTATCTGTAGAATCTTCCTGCGATGAAACCGCGGTTGCCATCGTCCGTGACGGACGCGAAGTTTTGACGGACTGCATTGCCTCACAGGTAGAATTGCATAAGCTCTACGGGGGCGTTGTCCCGGAAATCGCTTCCAGAAAGCACATGGAGGCTATCTATGCCTTGGCAGATCAGGCGCTGGACACGGCGAAACTGACAAGAAAGGACGTCGATGCGGTTGCTGTTACTTATGCGCCGGGTTTGATCGGTGCAGTATTGGTTGGCGTGAATTTCGCAAAGGCCGCAGCCATGGCGCTGGATGTGCCGCTCATTCCGGTACACCATATCCGCGGACATATTGCAGCAAATTATCTCGCATATCCTGAGCTTGAACCGCCGTTCCTTTGTCTTGTTGTTTCCGGCGGTCACAGTCTGATCGTGGATGTGAAAAGCTATACAGAGTTTCATATTATGGGAACAACCCGTGACGATGCAGCTGGCGAGAGCTTTGACAAGGTCGCGCGGGTTTTGGGAATGCCGTATCCCGGCGGTTCTGCACTTGATAAATGTGCGCAGAGCGGTGATGATACCAAGTACGCAATGCCGCACACAAAACTCAGCGGCAATCCTCTTGATTTTTCGTTCTCCGGTCTGAAAACAGCTGCACTCAATCTGATCCATACCACCGAGCAGCGTGGGGAAGAGTTGGATATTCCGTCCCTTTGCGCCTCTTTCTCAAAAGCAGTCAGCGATATGCTGGTGCCGAGAACCATGGAAGCATTGCGGCAGACCGGATATAAGAAGCTTGCCATTGCAGGCGGCGTTGCTGCCAATTCCCGTATCCGCCGTGATTTTAAATCGGAATGCGAGAAGATGGGAGTCACCATGTATGCACCACCCCTTAAGCTCTGCGGCGACAACGGCGCGATGATCGGCAGCCAGGGGTATTATGAATATCTTGCCGGAAAGCGGGCAGGGCAGGATCTCAACGCCTTTGCAACCATGTCCATTGAGGTCGGATAACTCACAGGATAAAAAAGAATCAGTCAGGGAGGCTTCGTTTATGAAAAGAGTCGGAATCGTTCCAACCGCAGATTTATTCTACACAGACAATGTATACGACGATACATATCATTTTCCAAACACCTATGTGAAACGGGCCGCTGAGGTCGGAATGATGCCGGTCGGTATACTATCCGTTGACGGAAGAGTCGTGAAAGAGTCGCTGGAGCTGTGCGACTGTTTTATTCTCTGCGGCGGAAAGCATATCTGGCCGTTCCATCTTGAAGTCATTGATCATGCCGTGAAGAACGGAAAAAAGCTCCTTGGTATCTGCCTCGGACACCAGGCAGTCCATAGCTATTTCAAAACCGTGGAGGAAATGAAGCGTAGGGGTTACACCGGCGGTATCGGTGATTTTTGGGAGCTGCTCGAAAAAGAGGGCGTAAGCTATCTCAAAGGCGTTGAAGGGCATCGCTGGGAAAAGCTTCCCCGCGGCCACGAAAGTGATACCAAACACAAGGTACTTGTAAACGAAGGATCGCTTCTCAATCGGATCACCGGGAAAACAGAACTGATGGGAGCCTCTCTACATAGGTTGTGCGTGTTTGATCCGGCTCCCGGTGTTACTGTTTCTGCTTTGGCAGAGGACGGAACGATTGAGGGAATCGAATACGGAGACAGAATCATAGGCACACAGTTCCATCCGGATGTGGACTCCGAACTGAACTGCATTTTTGAGTATATCTCCAAATAACGATTGAACGCCGCACAAAACTGTGCGGCGTTTTTCCTGCAAAAAACGATGAAAATTTTCGTTATGTCAACAATAATCGCAATGTCTATCGTGAAAGAACTGCATTATTTGTCTTTCAAAATTCTGTAAATATCGTGGAAAATAGTTGGAAATCAAAGGGAATTTGCCTGTGCACAACCCTGTTGACAGTGTGAACAACTTTGTTCAAGTGTAAAAAATTTATGATTATGGTGAACTTCTATGGAAAATTGATGGTTCGTCAATGCCGAAATTCGAAAAGATTGTCAGGTTATGCACAGTTCGAGCGCTTTCTCCAACTGCGATAAATGCTTTGGATTCAGCTCCGTCAAAGGAAGCCGCGGCGCACCCGCATTCATGTTTTCCACTTCTAGTGCTTTTTTCACGGGAATCGGATTGACTTCACAGAATAGTGCATCGATCAGCGGCATCAAAGATGTCTGTAGTCTGCCCGCCTGCAGAATATTTCCTGACAGACACATATGCGTCATCTTGACCGTCAGCTCCGGACGAACATTCGACAAAACAGAAATGACGCCTTTTGCGCCGATGGACATCAAAGGCACGATCTGATCGTCATTGCCGGACCAGATATGAAATTCGTCTTTACAAAGGTTACGGATTCTGGCGGCTTTCGCGATATTCCCCGATGCTTCCTTGATTCCGTTCATTAAGGGATGTTCCGAGAACTTCTGGCAGGTTTCCGGTGTTATATCCATCCCGGTGCGGCTCGGTACCGTATAGACGATGCAAGGTATTTGTGCCGCATCTGCGACGGTCAGAAAATGACGGAACAGGCCTTCCTGCGTGCATTTGTTGTAATAGGGTGTGACGAGCAGAAGCGCGTCCGCACCCATGGACGCGGCAACACGGCTCAGGCCAATGGCGTGAGCCGTGTTGTTTGATCCGGTACCGGCGATGATCTTGCATCTGCCGGCGGTATATTGAACTGCGCAGGCGATCAGGTCAAGCTTTTCCTGATCGGAAAGGGTAGCGGATTCTCCGGTAGTGCCGCAGACAACGATCGCATCGATGCCGGCGGATATCTGTCGTTCCAGTAATTGACGAAACATGTCAAAATCGATCGTACCGTCTTTGAAGGGCGTCACGATTGCGGTGGCTGTGCCTTCAAATACTGGTTTTTTCATGAAACCGCTCCTTTTTGAAGTTTTACTTTTTGGTGATATATCCTTCTGCGCACAGAAGCTCGGCAAGCAGAACAGCGCCGCCGGCTGCGCCGCGCAGGGTATTATGAGACAGGCAGACAAACTTGTAGTCGTACTGGGTATCCGGACGCAATCTGCCGATGGAAACTGCCATGCCGTTTTCGAGATTCCGATCCAGTTTGGTCTGCGGGCGGTCAGCTTCTTCAAAATAATGCAGGAACTGCTTGGGTGCAGAAGGCAGCTCCAATTCCTGCGCACGGCCGGCAAAAGAAGCCCAGTCTGCCTTGATCGTTTCGATAGAGGGAGCTTCGCCCTTAAACTTTACAAAGCAGGCAGCCATATGACCGTCGGAGCAGGGAACACGCAGGCACTGCGCGGTGATAGAGGGCTCCTGTGCGTTGACAATGACATCGCCTTCAATTTTGCCCCAAAGCTTCATGGGTTCCTGCTCGGACTTTTCTTCCTCACCGCCGATATAGGGGATCACATTATCGATCATTTCGGGCCAGGTTTCAAAGGTCTTGCCTGCGCCGGAGATGGCCTGATAGGTGCAGACCAGAGCGCGGTCAATGCCATACTTCATGAGAGGATGCAGCGCGGGAACGTAGCTCTGCAGGCTGCAGTTGGACTTGACAGCGATAAAGCCGCGCTTCGTTCCGAGGCGCTTTCTCTGGGCGTCGATGATGCGGATGTGATCGGCATTGATTTCAGGCACAACCATGGGAACATCCGGCGTGCCGCGATGGGCGGAGTTATTGGATACGACCGGGCATTCAAGCTTCGCATAGCGTTCTTCCAGCGCCTTGATCTCATCTTTTTTCATGTTGACTGCACAGAAGACAAAGTCAACCATGGAGGCGATCTTTTCAGCATCCGCTTCTGCATCCATGACCTGCATATCCGCAACAGTTTCCGGCATCGGGTCCGCCATATGCCAGCGGCTGCCAATGGCTTCTTTGTAGGATTTACCTGCGCTGTGCGCACTTGCAGCCAACACAACAGGGGTAAACCAGGGGTGGTTTGCAGTCAGAAGAACGAAACGCTGACCGACCATACCGGTTGCACCAATGATACCAACTTTGAATTTTTCCATAATCTCTTGCTCCAATCCGTTGAATTGTTGTCAAAGTTACGGTTGCATGTAACTTTGGAATGTACTATAATGGCTCTGAATTCATGAACATTGTACGCAAAAATGTACGCAACACATGGACAAATGTCCGCCAAATTGAATGCACTCATAATAGCATATGCATTCGGTATTGTCAATGTGAAAATATATGAAATCCAGCGCAAAAAGGAGCATTTTATAAGTGAAAACACACGACTTCTACTATGATCTGCCGGAAGAGTTGATTGCGCAGACCCCTTTGGAGCATCGGGACGCATCAAGACTTATGACACTGAACCGTGAAACCGGTGAAATCTGCCATAAACACTTCTATGATATTGTGGATCTGCTGAACCAGGGTGACTGCCTTGTTCTCAATAATTCCCGCGTTCTTCCTGCAAGACTGCTCGGAAAACGCGAACCGACCGGTGGCGCGGTGGAAGTGCTTCTGCTGCGGGATAAAGGCGATGGCGTGTGGGAATGTCTGACCAAACCCGGAAGAAAAACACATACGGGTACGCAGCTTTCCTTCGGAGAAGGAACCCTTACGGCAACAGTCATCGGCGAAGTCGATGACGGCAACAAGCTGGTACAGTTTCATTATGAAGGCATCTTTCTTGAGGTACTGGAGCGCCTCGGTAAAATGCCGCTGCCGCCCTATATCAAGCAGGAACTGGAAGATGGAGAGCGCTATCAGACGGTTTATTCCAAAATCAACGGTTCCGCAGCCGCGCCGACGGCGGGCCTTCACTTTACTAAAGAACTGCTTGCAAAAATCGAAGCCAAGGGAATTAAGCTCGCGTTTGTTACGCTGCATGTGGGTCTCGGAACTTTCCGACCGGTCAAGGCGGATGAGATCACTGATCATCATATGCACAGCGAGTTCTGCATGATGTCGCAGGAAACAGCTGATATCATCAATGAAACCAAACGAAACGGCGGTCGGGTCGTCTGCGTCGGCACGACAAGCTGTCGTACAATTGAATCTTTGGTAAAACCGGACGGCACCTTTGCCGAGAGTTCTGCATGGACGGAGATCTTCATTTATCCCGGCTATCAGTTCAAGGCGATGGATGCGCTGATCACCAATTTCCATCTGCCGGAGAGTACGCTTGTGATGCTGGTTTCGGCATTTGCAGGAAGAGAGCATATACTGAATGCTTATAAAAAGGCTGTCGAAGAGCGCTACCGCTTTTTCTCCTTCGGCGATGCCATGTTCTTATATTAAGAGGTGCCTATGTTTAAACTGATCAAACAAGTGGGAAAAGCACGCCGCGGAGAATTCACCTGCCCGCACGGTACGGTTCAGACACCGGTATTTATGAATGTCGGTACACAGGCTGCCATCAAGGGCGGACTCAGCGCAGAAGACTTGGAAAAGATCGGGACGCAGGTCGAGCTTTCAAACACCTATCATCTGCATCTTCGCCCGGGTGACACCGTGGTAAAAGAGCAGGGGGGGCTTCATAAGTTCATGACATGGAACGGCCCGATTCTGACTGATTCCGGCGGATTTCAGGTGTTTTCGCTGGCAGGTCTGCGGAAAATCAAGGAAGAGGGCGTGACGTTCGCTTCACATCTGGACGGACACAGAATCTTCATGGGTCCGGAAGAGAGTATGCGAATCCAGTCCAATCTTGGTTCGGATATCGCTATGGCTTTTGACGAGTGCGTTGAGAACCCCGCCCGATATGAATATGCGAAAGCTTCCTGCGAAAGAACGGCACGCTGGCTTGCAAGATGCAAAGAAGCGCTTGCAAAGTATAATGCCGAACCCGATGCGGTCAATCCGGGACAGCAGCTTTGGGGCATCAACCAGGGCGCAACTTTTGCAGATCTTCGCATCTGGCACATGAAGGAAATCGCGAAGCTAGATCTTCCGGGTTATGCGATCGGCGGTCTGGCTGTCGGTGAACCGACAGAAGTGATGTATGAGATCATCGATGCCGTCGAGCCCTATATGCCGAAGGATAAGCCTCGCTATCTCATGGGTGTCGGAACTCCCAGCAACATCATAGAAGGTGTGGCAAGAGGTGTAGATTTCTTTGACTGTGTGATGCCGGCAAGAAATGCAAGACACGGCAGACTCTTTACATGGTCCGGCGCGGTCAATATGAAAAACGCAAAATACATTCATGATGACAGACCAATCGATCCGCAATGCGACTGCCCCGTCTGCAAACGGTATTCAAGAAGCTATATCCATCATTTGTTCCAGGCGGAAGAAATGCTTGCTATGCGGCTTGGTGTCATGCATAATCTTTATTTCTATAATAAGCTGACCGAGCGTATCCGGAATGCGATCGATACGGACAGCTTCGGTGATTTCCGGGCTGAATACTCTGACAAGCTGGCACAGAAAATCTGATTTTACAAAATATTCATTGTTTTTTATCTGTCTGTCTTGCAAAAGAAACAAAAGCACAGTATAATAATCCGCAGTTAATTATAATATTGGAGGAACCACTATGTATCTGTATCTGACCAGTGCTGCTGATCCTACTACCGGAACAGGCGGCATGCTCATCATGATGATCGCGCTGCTTGCTGTTTTCTATTTCTTCATGATCCGTCCGGAAAACAAGCGCAAAAAAGAAGCACAGGCTATGCGCAATGCTCTGAAGGTCGGCGATAACATCACGACCATCGGCGGCGTCATTGGTGATATTGTTTCTGTCAAGGATGAGTCCATCGTGATTGAAACCAGCGCTGACCGTGTCCGTGTTGAGTTTGCAAAGTTTGCAGTCTCCACCAACAATACCGCAGAAAAAGAAGCGGCCAAGCAGAAGGCTGCTGCACTTGCAGCCCGCAAGGAAAAGAAAGAAAAGAAGTAATTTCTCATATCTGAACCGACTGTTTTTCAGTCGGTTCTTTTTTTGCCTTCCCGTCCATATCATCTTATCAAAAGGGGAGGGGAAAATATGAAAAGGTCAAAATCTTTAAAGCTCTTTCAAAACCCGATCGTCAGCGGCATCGTACTCTGTATGGTGTTTGCAGTCGTTCTGACTGCGTTTGCAGCAGGATTACTGCTTTCCGGAGTTCTGCCTCAGACAGTGATCCGGGAAACAGGTGTAGTATGCAGTTCTTTTGCAGCACTGCTTGGCTGCTTGATTTCTTTAAATAAAGCACAGAACAAAAAAATGATTTACGTCTTGTGTATTTGGATAGGATATCTGCTGCTCCTTACACTGGGGAACCTGCTATTTCTAAAGGACAGAAACTGGAACATATTGCCGATTCTGCTTTCCACGGGGGCAGGTGCAATTATCGGAGGAATTTTGACAATTGCCGGCAAAAAAAGAAATAAGAGAAGAACATGGTGACGGAAAAATTGCAGTGCAATAAATAGTAAACAGTATTTACCTTATGAAACAAGATTCAGCTAAGGCTGCAAGTTCAAGATTTCGGATTTCCTGGTTTCAGGAACACTACATCTTGTATCTTTCGCCAAAACCCATTGGCGCAAAGGAAAACCGGTTGACAAATTAACATAATACTGTTTACATAAAACTTTGTCATAATTTACAAAAATTATGATTTCTTCTGTTTTTCCTTGCAATATCAAGACGTTTGCGATATAGTATGAACGTTCCCTTTTGTAAAGCGGTAGAAATAATCGCTCTTTGCATAATTTGGTATGCAGCTGCTTTGACAGAATTGTTTTCGGAAGGTCAGTCGTATGGTCAATATTATTGCGCGATATGAAGATTATCTCATTCATATCAAACACGCATCGTCTAATACGATTTCCTCTTATTTGAGGGATCTCAGACAGTATGCGTCATATCTTGAGACTGTTGATGTCGACATTCTGGATGCAAATGCACAGACTGTCAATGGCTATATGCAGTACCTGCATGATGTAGGGAAGTCTGCTTCTACGATTGCAAGATCGCTGGCCTCGCTGAAGAGTCTTTATAATTTTGCACTCGATGTGGAAGAACTTGAGCAGAATCCAGTTCACAACATCAAGGTCGAAAAAGCAGAAAAGAAGCTGCCGCAGATTCTGACCGGCAAAGAAGTAGAACTGCTTCTTGAGCAGCCGAAAAGCGCAGATATGAAAGGCTGCCGCGATAAAGCGATGCTTGAGGTGCTTTATGCCACCGGTATCCGTGTTTCTGAACTGATCGGATTAAACATTGACGATGTCAGTATTCCCGGAAGCTTTATCCGCTGCGAAAACGGAGAGAAGTCCAGAATCATTCCGATTTATCCCGCTGCAGTTTCTGCGCTGAGAGAGTATATCGAAACTGTTCGCCCCAGAATGATTGCGATCCCAACGGAGCATTCACTTTTTGTAAATGTTTCCGGTGAGCGCATGAGCCGTCAGGGTTTTTGGAAGATCATCAAGTACTATCAGGAAAAGGCAAAGATTGACAAGGATATCACACCGCATACCTTGCGTCACAGCTTTGCCGCGCATCTTCTTGAAAACGGTGCAGATCTTCGCTCCATTCAGGAAATGCTTGGTCACAGCGATATTTCTTCTACGCAGGTTTATGCGCAGCTTGTGAAGCAGAACCTGAAATCCGTATATAATAAGTATCATCCCAAGGCATAAATGTAGCCCCTCCGGTAACGGAGGGGCTTTTGGTATCTAAATCGGGTTATTCAATGCCGGTCATAGCCTTCAGTACTTCATACTGCTGCTCGTTGATTCCTTTTTTCATTTTTAAGCCTTCGGCAATGTCCAAATCAACCATCTGACCGTTTCTTGCGCAAATAACGCGGTTTGTTTTTCCTGCAGCAAGACATTCTACGGCGTGATAGCCCATGCGTGTGGCCATGACACGGTCTCTTGCTGTCGGTGTGCCGCCGCGCTGGATATGGCCCAGAATCGTTACGCGTGGGTCAAGGCCGAGTGTTTCATGGATCTTTTCGCCGATTTCAACGGCGCTGCCTGCACCTTCCGCTACAACGATCATGAAATGAGTCTTGCCTGCAAGGCGAGCCTGACGAATCCGCTCAACTACGCCTTCATTGAAATTCACTGGTTCTTCCGGAACAAGCACAACAGTTGCACCCGTTGCCAGACCGACATAGAGGGCAAGATGTCCGGCATTTCGTCCCATGACTTCTACAACGGAACAGCGCTCATGTGACTGCATGGTATCACGAAGTCGGTCGATGGCTTCTACGGCTGTATTGGCCGCAGTATCGAAACCGATGGTATAGTCTGTGCAGACAATGTCGTTATCAATGGTTGCCGGGATGCCGGCAACGCTGATTCCTTGTTTAGAAAGCGCCATCAGACCTCGGAAGGTTCCATCTCCGCCAATGCCAACAATTCCCTCAAGGCCAAGCAGTTTGCAAGTTGCAGCTGCCTTTTTCTGACCTTCCAGCGTCATAAACTCCTGACTGCGGGCGGTATACAGAATCGTGCCTCCGCGATTGATCGTATGTGCAACGCTGTCAGCATCCAGCTTGATAAAATCGCCGGTAATCAGGCCATTCAGACCTCTGCGAATACCAATGCATTCAATACCTCTTGCGATAGCAGAGCGAACAACGGAACGAACTGCTGCGTTCATTCCCGGCGCGTCACCGCCCGAAGTAAGAACACCGATTCGTTTTACTGCCTGTTCCATAAAAATCACCCCTAAGTTTTTTTCGTATTTTACGATACTTTCACGGAAAAGTAAACATATTTGCAGTAAAAAGTCAGAAGGGAAGTGTGCAGTGAGAAATCAGCAAAACCAAGCTTATATATCACAAATTATGTTGATCAAAGTGGAATATATTTGCATATTACAGTTGATTATTCAACAATTTAATTGAATATTTATCCGTTATCCGGGAATCAGTCACACAATTCAAAATAACAGAACTGTAATATATAAACGAACGCAACAAAATCTCCTTCAATACAACTTTTGCAAAATTTAAGGATCCTGATAGTCACATGACTAATTTTTCAAAGATGTCAAAAAACAGCTCTGTTTCGAATTGATCGAAAAGACGCATTACAATTCTGCTAGCAAATAGAAACATACATCAGATTGTATATAAACAAGCATACAGTGAAGCGATCAGAATCATATATGAAATCCTCCCAAAACAACGGGTTAATCAGAAAAAAGTCTCCCAGACTTTGAGTTATATTTATGTAAGATAATCTGATGGATTTAACAGAATTATCGAAGAAGACATTGAATTATTATATTTCGTTCAGCCGGAGAATTCATTGCAGCAATCATACATAAACGGATTCTTATCAACATCGAGAGCATACAGATTCCCACGCTTGCGGTCATGCTGATTCATATGCCGAAAGGCCGTATTTATAGATTTACTTATTCTATTGCCGTTATTATAAAGAATCGCAGTTCAAACGCAACAAAATTTTTATTTTGTTGCGTTCCGATAAAGCAAAGAAAAAGCGGAAACGAACGCAAACAAAATACTTGTTTTGCCGCGTTTCGCGCCCGGTTGTAATGTCGCGCTCTACTCTGATAATCGACAGTGTGCCGCTCCTTTCCTAGACTGCTTTCAGTCTAGCGAATGGAGCGGCATTTGTCAACCATCAGTTTACACATGATGAGGCTTTTTTTGGTACTTTGCCGTAAAAAGTTGGTCAGCCATGGCATATATCATGGTAACCGTTTCGCTGCTATGGTTCAGATTTCTGCGGACTTTCTCGATATCTCCGTACTTTTCCAGCAGCTTTACGGCGTAGACTTTGCGGAAACTATGCGGGGCCACGTTCTGCGGCAGCCGAAAAGCCTTTGCAGCCCTTTTTACATCTTTCCAAACAGTTTGACGGGTTCTGTGCTTTTCCGGGTCTGCCTGATGCTCAAACACCCAAACATACCCGGCTTGGTCGCGCAGCTCTTCAAGCAGCTCTTTCGGCAGCCCCACAAGTTTCCGTTTCCCGGTCTTTTGCTCTGTCACCCAAAAGCGCGGTGCAAGGCTTGCCGTGCGGAGCGCCAAAACATCCCCAACCCGTAAACCGGTATGCAGCGCCACACGCATGACCAGCCGGTTGACAGGCATGAGCGCAGCTAAAACCCGGTCTACCTCTCTGTTCAACAGGTATTCCGTTTTCACTCATTCGTTCTCTCCCCTCTTTTTCTTGTCAGCCATGCCCGCCGCGATCGCCCGGAAACCGGGCGCGGGCGGGCATTTTTTCGCGGGGTTGACAATCCCTAAATTGTCAACCGGGCGAAAATTCTTACCCATTGATTTGAGCAAAAATGCTCATGAGCGTGTCGTATGCTTTCTGCACATCCTCCCACGCGCTCGCGTAGACAATGCACTTCGATTCTTCATCGGTCATGCAATCGCCGCTGCAAAGGGAAGCCTTTGCTCCTGCATGGTCGAGGTGGTATTCCACCTCTCTAAGCCTCTTCCTCAATTCCAGAGAACAATGCATCATCGTCACCCCCTTCCGTCCATTTCGCCATCGCCATTCCCGCATCGTCTACACGGAAGGTGTAGGCGTCTGCGGGAAGGTCATCCCGGAACATATCCACAAACTTATACACAGGCTCTTTCAAATCGCCGCCGCTGTAATACCATCTGCCGCCGGGCTTTTCGCCCTGCTTGCCTATGTACTTACACACATAGCCGACCGCACTGCGGTAGCTGCCATAAAGCCGAATCGCCGTGGAGAAACCGAGCGTCCAACCGGGCAGGTTGAATATCGGGTGCCCGGCGCGGTCTGTATGCCCGCTATCTGTCGCGGGCAGCGCGTCATTGAAGAAGCCATGGAAATGGATTGCTCCATCCTTATGCCGCTCCGGCACAAGGACGTACCGCAATCCCTTCCGGCGAACCTGATTGTCAAGCCACACATTCAGCTTGCGCGTGATCGCGTCCATGTCATAGCGGTCAATCTTGTCACTCGATAATGTCAGCGTCACGAACCAGTCAAATTCATTCGCCATCGCCAAAACATGGACGCGAGCCTTCGCGCGTCGCTGCGCCCGGTCAGTCGCGTCCGGGCTTGAATCTCCCCTTTCTCTCTTTCTCCGGGTTGATTTGCAAGTGTCCCATTTATTGGACTCTTCCCAACCGGAAAGCCCGAATATAGGCTTATCGCACCAAAGATATTCGCGGCTGCCATCCGGGAAGATTATGCACTTTGTGTTGTGTCGAAGTTCTGAGCCAGTATTCGGCCTGTATGCCATGGCTGCCATCCATGACGGAATACTGTCCTATTATCAAGTAAAGGGGGGGTGCGTCCCATAGACTCGCTTCACCGCCGCCGGACTGCCGCGGCGCGAATCGAAAGCCGGCTGAACGCTCGAAGATGTACGCGCCGGGCGCTGCGGGGGTTCCGCGCGGCATAGGCGCAAGCGCCTGCGCCGTGCTGCCCCCACTTGCGTCCGGTTTGTTTGCCGCATGGAAGCGGCAAACATCAAGAGGAAGTGCTCGCAGCCGCCGGGCCTCGTGCCTCGGCTTTTCCCGGCGGCTCTTTCGGCAGCCCTTGGGCCTTTGCGTCCGCTGTCGCGTCCGCGGCCCGGCGGGTTGCCTGCTCGCCCGTCGCCGCTTCGCGGGCCCGTTCCGCGCGTTCCGCGCTGGCCTTCGGCCTCCGGGCCCGGGCCGCCGCCCTTCCCCCCGGCTTCTCCGGGGCGCGTGCCTTCGCTTGCTGCGCGGGCTGAGCCCGCTTGCGTCTTTCGGCCCGCAGCCCCTAGCCGCCGCCGTTCGCTGCTCGGTCTGCCGCTTCCTCGCCCGGCTGCGCGTTGCTTCGCCGTCCTCGTCCGCTCTGCCCTCGCGTGCTCCGGGTCGGCGGCCCGCCGGGCCCCCCCTTGGGCGGCCCCCTTCGGGGCTTCGGGCCCGGCTCCTCCGCGCCCGGGGGCTTTTGGCTGCCCTTCGGGCAGCCTTTGCGCCCCCGCCCCCGGGCGCAAGTGCTCGCGTGCTGCGCCCGCTGCGCTCGCTGCGGCGGGTTTCCGCTGCGGCGGGGCCCGGTCGCCCTGCGCTCCGATTTTATCACGGCGCTTGATTTGTAAAGGGTTCCGAAATGCCCTTGACAAATCTGCGCTGCCGTGATACGCTGTTCTTGCGAGGTCGTTCCCGGCTGCATCTCGTGTGCAGCCTATCCCGTGGGACGGCAGAAAGCCCGCCCGAATTTTTCCGGGCGGGCTTTTCTTATGCTTCCATGTATTTCCAAGTCGGGGATTCTCCCATCTCCCCCCCGCCCCTCTTCCCGCTGGGAAGAGGGGGGCGCGAGGTCACGGTTTCGCTGCGGCGGGGACGGGGGCTGCTCGACTGGTCGCGCTTTTGAAGCGCCTAACGCATCAAAACATCTTTATTTTGTTGCGTTTGGCGCAGACAGGGTTTATAACGTCGTTCAATCCCCCTCGGCATCTCTCCACGAAAATATAACTGTTCAAGCAGGTTTTCTCATGCTATAATCAAATTGTAATGATGATCAGAAAGGATTATTTATGGAACGCTATGCGGATGCACCGCAGATTCTGCGGGATTTCTTATCTTATCATGAATCAATCAAGGGTCAGTCTAAGAAAACCGTTTCTGAATACTATTTGGATCTTCGGATGTTTTTAAGGTTCATGAAGCTCATGAAAAACGAAATGCCGTATTCTACCTGTCTGGATGATATCCCGATTCAAGATGTAGATGACAAGTTTCTTTCTTCGATTACAACCTCGGAAATATTTGATTTCCTTTCCTATCTTGCAAATGACCGGGATAACCCGGAATCTTCCGGAAACGGCATAAGCGCATCCAGCCGTGCGCGCAAACTCTCGGCAATCAAATCCTTTTATAAATATCTGACTGTCAGCACAAAAATGCTCGTAAATAATCCGGTCAAGGACATGGAATTCCCGAAAATTCGAAAGTCTTTGCCAAAATACCTGACATTTGAGGAATCCACTTCCCTGCTGAAATCTGTGGACGGGCCGAATCAGGCAAGGGATTTTGCCATTCTGATGCTGTTTTTGAACTGTGGAATCCGTCGGTCGGAGTTAGTTGGACTGAATACCACCGATGTATATGAAGATCGGATCAGGGTTGTCGGCAAAGGCAACAAAGAACGTATCGTTTATATGGGATCTGCCTGCCGAAAAGCAATTGAACGATACATGGAAGTTCGAAGCAAGGTCGTTTTATCGGATAACAAGGCACTTTTCGGCTCCAGAGATCACAACAGAATCAGCGTTTCTGCCGTTCATCGGCTGGTAAAAAAGCATCTTCTGGAGGCCGGACTCGACCCGGAGCAGTTTTCCGCGCACAAGCTGCGGCATACTGCCGCAACATTGATGCTTGCCAACGGTGTTGATCTGAAAACGCTGCAGGAGGTTCTCGGCCATGAAAACCTCAATACCACGCAGATTTACACACACATAGAAAATACGGATAAAAAGATTGCCGCGGAAGCGAATCCGATCTCAAAGCTCAAGATTGATTAACAAAAATCCCCGAATCATTAGATTCGGGGATTTATTCACTGATTACCGGCAAGGCGGTCAAGCCATCCAATGTAATAGCTGTTATTGATCATATAGGGGTAGTTGATGACGATCAGATCATCAACCCCCTGCTCTGCAGCAAAGGACGAAAGATCCAACGACGGCTTTCCGTCACGGTTGAATTCGCGCGGATCAATCACGATGATCTTACTGTAATGGCTTGTCAAAAACGGCACGAAGGCATTGCCGTAGGATTCCTTCAGCACCACGCAGACCGGTCCATTCGTATTTGTTTCCACTATGCAGATGGGTGTATCGCCGCCGATGAAACAAAGATATTTGTTTCCGACAGACTCGTCAAGCTTGGTGTATACCACGCTGATGGGAACACCGTTCTGCAGCGTTGCGTCCGCATAGTATTTTGCGTGTGTTTCCGCCACCGGAATATAGTAGTCAAGATAATCGGGATTTGCCTTCAGAACTTCACTTTGTGGATAACTGCTGGTAAATGTGTACATGGAGCCTAGGAAGCGGTCATACCGTCCGGTTTGGAACAAGGACAGATCAACTGTTTCAAAGCCGGCTGCCTCGCAGAAGGTCGTGTAGGCATAATACGCACCAAGCTGGGTCCAATGGTGATCGGTGCGGAAATATACATATTCATCCACATGTTCCCGGATTTTGCTGTAAGCGTCCACAGTCACAATTCCATCATTCATGTGGTCATAGCAGTACTGGATCATATCCTTCTGACTGTTTGCACCGGTGTGCATACTTTCAGGAGAATAGAATTCGCCGCCGTTGGGCGTAAGCAGAGAGATAGTACGGACATTATCTCCCAAAGCAGCAGCCAGATGATTGATAGTTGCGGCATAGGATTCTATAACGGAATTACTTGCCGTCGGGATCTCCATGGCACGCGTTCCGACAACGACTACATTGCCTGCATAGGTTGCCTCGGAGTCTGCGGGATTGTCCAACTCCGGCAGTTCTGCAGGCGCGGGCTTTTCTTCTTCAAGGGTAGTTTTCTCATCGGGATCCAGCGTTTCCTGATCAGGTTCGTCCACCGGTTCGGAGGATTCTTCTGAAACGGGATCAGTTTCCGGTAACTTCTGTTCGGGTTCAGCCGGACTTAAAATCTCCGTATCTTCAATGCCGAGCTGCGACTGCACATTATGCAGAGATTCGCCGCCCTGCTCTGCACCGGTGCTGCCGCCAATCACAAGCATCTGCTCTTCCTCCGCTGCGCCGGAATAATAATAGAAGCCGTTCATGAATTTGCTCAGCTTCAGAAGAGACTGGCGCATGGGAAATGTATCGGTATAATATTCCTCCAGCTCATGGATGTAGCTGCCGTCCGAAAGAGCGGAAAGCGTGAATTCGGGTTTCTTTGCAGTAGATTCACGCAGAGCATTGCTATCCCCTTTTACAAATAAGGATGTCAAGCCAACTACTGCAATCAATGCAAGGATGGCGGACAGAAGGACAAGATAGGTTTTTTTCATAACATTGCCCTCCTCAAAATCTGAAGTATAGAAATGCATTGTAGCTCGATCCCACTAACGAAGCAGTGGACAGTATCAGCAGAATCAGGCAAAATACAAATACTAGACCAACATAGATTTTATGCCGTGAACCGGACTCGTTCTTTTCGGCAAAGCATGCTGCCAGAAGGACGTCCATAAAACGCGGGATCGGCGTGCAGCAAACTGCGCATAGAATGATAAGCGGAAGATTGTTGATCAGGGTAATCTTTGTCATTTCATTCGTAAAGCCGATTCCTGCTGCACCGGACATGACGCGGAAGCTCTCAAGCAGTCTTGAGAAATCCGTGTGATAGAAAATATTCCATCCGATCAGAAGCAGCGCCAGCGTGAAAATATGGCGCAGAATATTGGGAACTTTGGTGACGATCTTATTCAGAAGGCGTTCCAATGTCAGCAGTACAAAGAAATAGACACCCCATAGCACAAAATTCCAGCTTGCGCCATGCCAAAGGCCGGTCAGCGTCCAAACAACGGCAAGATTCAGATACACATGTCTGCGGTTGCCGCCAAGCGGAATGTACACATAATCGCGGAAAAAGCTGCTCAGGGAAATATGCCACTTTCTCCAAAATTCCGTAATGGATTTTGCACAGTAAGGCAGATCAAAGTTTTCCATATATGTAAATCCGAAAAGTCTGCCGAGACCGATGGCCATGTCGGAATAGCCGGAGAAATCGAAAAAGATTTCGAACATGAAAAGCAGCACGCCAAGCCAAACCATCAGCGTTGTACTTGTGGATAAAGCGCCGTCTAGGATCTGACTAGCGACCTTGCCGCAATAGTCTGCCAGAAGCACTTTTTTTGCAAGTCCCATACAGAAGCGCCGCATTCCGAGGAACAGTTCCTCTGGCGTACTGCTTCTGTCAGAAAGCTGCTTCTCAACATCGGCATAACGAACAATGGGGCCGGCAATGAGCTGCGGGAAAAGGGAAACATAAAGCAGGAAACGCCAAAAAGATCTTTGCACCGGTACCTCGCCCCGCCATACATCAATCGTATAGGTCAGCGCCTGGAAGGTATAGAAGGAAATACCGATGGGCAGCGCGATTTGCGGCACCGGAATACTGAGACAGAATAAAGCGTTGACGTTCTCAACAAGAAATCCGGAATATTTGAATACTGCAAGGCAGCCGAGATCAAATACTACGGCAAGGACAATCAAAATCTGTCTTCGTTTTCTGCCGAGCAGCATGCCAAAGCACCAGTTTACAAGTGCCATTGCAATCATCAAGAACAGATAGACCGGTTCTCCCCATGCGTAAAAGAACAGACTGAACAGAATGAGAACTGCATTTTTATAACGAATGCCGCCTGGAATCAGATAAAGAAGCAGACATGCCGGCAGGAATAGAAACAAAAAAATCAGACTGGAAAAGACCATGATCCGATATCTCCGATTACATTTACTTGTATTTGATTTACATAATCATAACAGCTATAATTTAGCAGACGAGCCGCTTCTTTTCAAGCATGATTCGACATTTTTCGCAAAATTAAGATATCTTTCATACCTGACCGTCAGCGTATTGATTTCGCTCTTAATATATGATTTTGCCGATGCTTGCATTCCTGAGAATCCCGTGATATACTGATGTTGTTTTATGTGGTATAATTATTTTGACAACATGATAAAGGAGAAACTCGAGATGCTTGCTATTGAACGCAAAAACGAGATTCTGAATAAGCTTCGAGCAGAGCAGCGTGTACTCGTCAGCGAGCTTGCTGTTTTTTATAATGTAACAGAGGAAACGATCCGCCGCGATCTCGACAAACTGGAAAAAGAGGGATACGCCACAAAAACTTACGGCGGCGCAATCCTTGGAAACAGTACAAAGACCGACTTATCTTATACGATTCGGAATAAAACGAATGTTGAAGCGAAAAATGCCATTGCGGATCTTGTTGAAGGCTTGATCGAAGACGGTGACCATCTGATGGTAGATGACAGCTCCACTTCCCTTTTTGCCGCCAAGAAGCTGAAAGATAAGAAGAATCTGACGGTCATCACAAATTCAGTAGAGTTGGTTGTTGAGCTTTCTGGCATTGAAAACTGGAACATCATGCTTACGGGCGGCAGACTGAAAGCAGATTCTCTTTCCCTTGTCGGTGAGCAAACGCAGAAGATGCTGCACAATTTCCATGTGGATAAAGTTCTTTTTTCCTGCAAAGGAATGAATACCGATGCAGGAATCACAGATTCCAGCGAATTCCATGCCAAAACCAAGCAGTCCATGATGCAGGCCGCAAAGAAGCGTATCCTTGTTTTGGATGACACGAAATTTGATAAAATATCTTTTGTAAACATTGCCACGCTGGATCAGATCGATATTGTCGTTACGAATGAAAAGCCCTCCGCTGCATGGCTGAAGCTTTTGGACGACCACGGCATTGAATGCATTTATCCTGCGGAATCAGCGTTATAATCAAAGAGTCTGCATCACAATTTCGGTGATGCAGACGCTTTTTGACATTTTTCGCTATTTGCGTTATACTGGGTGAACAAATCAAAGAACCGTTCTGTTTTTTCGGAAGGAGGAATTTCTATGATTGATCAGAAGAAAACCTGCAGCGTGGGATCTATACTGTCATTCCCTATCGCGGTTATTTTTTTAGAGCTTGTTTTTCGCCTTACCTCGCATCTGCCTCTGTTCAATGATGCAGCGGTTGGCATGTTCGCAGCTGCTGCGGCGGTCGGACTTCTATTTGGCGCAGTTTGCTTTACAATCGGAACAGACAAATTATCCCGCGTGATTGGTTTTATCCTGCTTGAAGCGCTGACGATCTGGTTCTTGGTCGCTTATTTTACCGGCGTTTCCTTTCAGGCTTTTATGGATGTCGAAACCATATTCGGCGGAGCAAAAAATGTAGTCAAAGGTTTTGGCAGCGCCATAATTACGATCTGCACCAAAGGGCTTCCAATCATTCTTCTCTATCATGTTCCATCTCTGCTTTGGATTCTTTTCCGAAAGAAGCTGCATTTCGGTAGCCATAGGCGTTGGCTGATTTCTGCGCTTTTATTGATTGGTTCCGCTGTCTGCGTTTTTGCTGCATATCTTACAGATACGCGCACGGATGCGCTGAATGCAAAATGCACCACAGAGTATTTCTATGACAGCGCTGTTCGTCAGTTTGGCGTTCTGCCTGCACTCGGGTTGGATCTGTACCATTTGGCAGATCCGGAGCAGACCGATGAAATCGTTTTCGCCCCTGAAGAATTTAAACCTGAAATCGCAGATCCGACGCCTCCTTTAGAAGAAACAGATCAGGATAACGATCAGGATCAGATTTCCGAACCCGAAGAGGAGGCTGAGCCCGAAATTGAAGAAATACCGGAAGAGCCGATTGAATACGGATATAATGCACTCGATATTGACTTTGATACGCTGATCGCGAATACGGACGATAAAACGCTGCGCAGCGTATACTCGTATGTATCTTCCCTTCAGCCCAGTCAGCAGAACCCATATACCGGATTGTTTGAAGGAAAGAATCTGATTCTGATCACAGCGGAATCCTTCACGAAAGAGCTGATTGATCCTATTCGCACGCCGACACTTTACCGTCTTGCAAACAAGGGCATCGTATTTGAAGATTTCTATCAGCCTGCATGGGGCGGCAGTACTTCAACGGGCGAATTCTCTTTCCTCACCGGCATTATCCCCACCACGCCTTCCGCAATTCAAAAAACCATTGGTCATAATCTCTATTTCACGCTGGGTAACCAACTGCAGCGGGAGGGATATTTCAGCAGAGCCTATCATAACGGTGATGTCGAGTACTATAACCGACATCTGACGCATCAGAATCTGGGCTATTCCGAATACATTGCAAAAGGAAACGGAATGGAAAAAGGCTTATCAAATATCTGGCCGGAGAGCGATCTGGAGATGTTGGAGTTTACCCTTTCCGATTACATCGATCAGCAGCCTTTCAGCGTGTACTATATGTCCATCAGCGGTCATTGCAATTACCTGTTCCGTGACGGCGTAAATGCACTCGCGGTTAAAAATAAAGCTGTTACAGACGGCATGGATGGTTCCGAAAAGGTTTTAGCATACTATGCAGCCAATCAAGAACTTGAATACGCTCTCTCCTATTTGGTTGACCAACTGGAGCAGGCAGGAATTGCGGATGATACCGTCATTGCGATCTGCACAGACCATTATCCGTACGGTCTGGAAAAGAGTGTGACATGGGGAAACGATCAGGATTATCTGCTGGAGCTTTTTGACTGTGAATCCATCAATAACATTACGAGGGATCATAATGCTGCAATCATATGGAGCGGCTGCCTTGAAAAGCTCGAGGAGCCGATTGTTGTTTCAGCTCCGAGCTACAGTCTTGATCTGGTTCCTACCCTTTCCAACCTCTTCGGTCTTCCCTATGATTCGAGGCTTCTGATCGGCCGGGATGTCCTGTCTGATGCGCAGCCGATGGTTCTATGGATGGACTGCAGCTGGCTGACGGATAAAGGTTATTACAATGCAGCAAACGGAACATTTACGCCTGCAGAAGACACTGAAACAGAGGAAGGCTATGTAGAAGAAATGAAGGCAATGGTCAGCAACAAAATGGCAATGTCCAAAGCGCTTCTCAATTATGATTTCTACGGACTTCTGTTCGGAGCGGATACCTTCGAATAAAGAATGCCCCATTGCAGTTCAGAATTGCTATGGGGTATTTTTATAATTACCGTATACCATTATGCAAGCATATACCTGATAATCATGAGAATCCACAGATGCAAGCGTGTGAACGATACCTGTTCGTAGTCAAATGCAAGGGCATCTACACGGCAAAGGAGATGTGCCGCGT